>SLGQ01000208.1 GCA_007136595.1 Candidatus Sumerlaeota bacterium
GAACGCCCCGATAAGGATTAGTGTCAAGAGACAATTATTTTTTTTTCTTTTTTCCTCACCATCCTCTTGACATAATTTTATACAATAACGATATTGGTTTTTTGTCACTTAAGATAGTTGTGCTACCCCAAAACTCTCGAAATGATCTTTGAACCGGAAATGTGAAAGATTTCTAAGTGTTTTTATTGAATTCGGCGATGATCTGATCCATTGTTTCAATCAATGACTGTGCAATAAAAGCAATAAACTCAGAAAGGTCACCTTTGTCAGCAAGAACCAGACAATTAATATATTCCCGTCTTTTTTCATTTTTTATGACAGCGGGAACAAAACCATTCTCGATCAAGATCAGATTCATCAGCAGTCTTGTTTCTCTGCCGTTTCCGTCATCAAAAGGATGTATCCTCACAAACTCATAATGTGTGACAGCGGACACGACAACAGGATGTTCAGAAGATTCTCTGATCCAAGAAATAAGATTTTCAACTTCTTCCTGAACTTTTAACGGTTCGACATAATAGTGGATGGTTCCATCGGATTGAAGAACATGGTTAGGCAGTTTCTTATATTCACCTGGAGTGGCTTTCTTTTCAATTCTGTTCCCATATTGATCAATTGCCGGAGTTGATGTAACCCCTTTTAGAAGAAGAGCATTGATCTCTTTGATAAATCCGGCACTCAACTCTCTTTTTTTACTGATGAAATCAAATAAATATTCGATAGCCTCATGATGATTTTTTGCATCAACAAAATCTTTGAACGGTTTCCCTTCAACAGTAAGCCCCTCTCTTAAAAAGAAGATGGTTTCACCCTCGGTCAGAGTGCTCCCTTCGATGGCATTTGTATTGTAAGTCCAGGAATATCTTATCTTTTCATGAATCGCAGTCCATAAATACTCTCTACCCTTTGAAACTGAATCAATTTTCTGCTTAAGTTCATCTACTGAAGCAAGCAAATGCTCTATTTTGCCGTGATCTATCTTTTTCATATTGATACCTAAAACATTCTGCAAAAAAAATATAACAGAGTTATTGATCTAAGTCAATAAACCGAAAACACAAAAACAATACTTTTCTCGACTTTTCTAAGAGCTTCAGATTAGTTTATTATATTTCAATATGCGAGGGAAAAAATGGAGGTGTATTTTATGAAAAAGTTGCTTTTATGTTTCCTTGTTTTCTTTGTTTTTGTTGCATGCAGTTCAAAGAAAGATTCTCTCACAGATGATGAGAGCGGTATGAATGACTTTGATAATGCGGTGAATGATGAGATGCCTGATGAGGGTGTCATTGATCCGGATGACACTGATGTTGCATGCGGCGGACCTCAACTGGTAAAAGACGGAGTTAATGTCAGTGCCGCCCAATATATCTGAAAATTTTGAAACTTCGGGCATAAGCCCCGATTCAAAACTTCCAAGAAGTGCAGCCTGATAGATCAATATGTTCAGAAAGAATAATTGGAAAAGCGGACATTTCTATTTTGCTCCCACAAAAACAACAAAAAAAATTGCCATTTTTATACTTAAAGTATAAAATGTCACAACGATTAGAAACTATATCGAGCGGAGGTAGTATGAGAAATTTCAAAGTCATGGCAACAGCCTTGTTTATGTTGTTTGTAATAACTTCACTTGAAGCATCTGAGCTGAGAGTTGTAATATTGCCGAAGATGACCGTTGAAGGGCAGGACCGGGATTCGTCAGGTCTGGAAATGGAAGTGACAAATACTTTGAGACAGCGGAATATGAGAATAGTTGAACTTTCAACAGCATTGCAAGCTCAAAAGGCGGCATTGTCGGATCTTGTAAATGAGGGCAAGGTTCCCCAGGAACTTTCCATTATGAATGCAGATGCACTTCTTGCTGTTCAAATATCGTGTGATCAAAGTTCAGGCGGGATCATGGGAAGCAACCTTAAAAGCTGGTTCTGTGTTTTTACCACAAAAGTTATCAGAGTTGATTCAGGCGATGTGATCCACGGTTCAACTAAAAACTTTACCGCACCCGGACTTAATGCCCTCCAGGCAATAAGCAATGCGATTAAAAAGAATATCGGGAAGGATACTGACTCTTATGCTGAGCAATGGGCGAAAAACTGGAGCAATGAGGGAAAGTGGAGTCTAGACCTCGTTGTGACCGGTATTGCCCAGAAAAGAAAAGTTGATGAAATAAATAATGCACTGAAATCAATTGACGGTGTGAGGAACGCACAGGTTGTGATGTTCAAAAAAGATATTTCAAAGATAACAATTTCCGGAGAAGGTTCTGAAGGTTTTTCAAGATTGAGGGATGCTTTGGATTCAGATTCCACATTAAGTTTGCGGGTAAACTATGAAGCGGGAAGGGTTATACATGCAGAATTTGATTTTGGTCAGGCATATTCAAGAAGCGTGAATTCTTACATAAGTATGCCTTCTGAAACCGGCAAAAAAAGTATGGGAGCAATAATATCACAAAGAGGTCCGGATCTTTTGACAAGTTATCTTATGAACCTTGATTACCTTGATATAAACAGCTCTTCGATGTTGAAAACTGATAAAAAGAGAGCTGTCGCCGAAGCTAGAAAAGCAAATATTCCTCTTGTTCTTTTTGCTGAAGTGATGGAAAAAAATGATGAATGGATATCAATAATTGAGCTTGTTTTTTCAAGTGACGGTAAAAATGTGAGTGTTGTTCAAAGCAGAGCTTCAGATCCTTTTGAAGCACTTAACAAAGCGGTCGTTTCTCTTGATGAGGGATACCGCAGGTCTGTAACAAGAGGTGACTTCAGAAAAAGACTTAACCTTTCCAAGGATGCCGAAGGGCTTGCAACAGCTTCGAGGCTCAGAGTTCAAAAACTTGATGTGAGTCAGATATTTCCCGCCATCATCGGTTATTACAGAGAAAACGGAGTGGGTACGATAGATATTGAAAACACATCGGGTGAAGCAATAAAGAACATTGAAATAACTTACCGTATCGGGGAAAATGTTGTTGGAACTTCCAGAATTGACAGCCTGAAACCCAAAGGTACTGTAAGTTCAAAGATCATGCTTGATGTGCTTCCTGAATCAGGAGAGGGGTTTTCCCAGATCCATGCACAGATAACTTTTCAATCAGGGGATGCCTACGGTAGAAGAGATGCATACGCACCTCTTATCGTACACACAAGAAATATAATTGACTGGTCGAATCCAAGATCTGTGGCATCTTTTATCGATCCGACAAATAAAATGGTCAGAGATCTTGCTACAGCTGTCATTACAAGTGTAAAACCGGAAAAAGGACATGTCACAAAACAGGTTTCAAATGCTGCCGCAATTTTTGAAGCTCTCTGGCATAGACCTTTGAAATATGTCAGTGACCCTGTTCCGACAAGTTTTGATTCCAATATTGATGATGTGCAGTTCCCTGCTGAAACTTTGCAAAGAACTGCCGGAGATTGTGATGATATGACCGTTCTGCTCGCTTCTCTTTATGAATCTGTGGGGCTTGCTACGATAATAATTACAACTCCCGGACATGTTTTTCTCGGTGTTGAAAGCGGTGTTCTGGCGGGAGGGAATGTCCTTTTTGATCTTCCTGCTTCACTTTTTATTGAAGTTGACGGTGCACTTTTTATCCCTGTTGAAGCTACAGCGATAGGAGATTCTTTTGCTGAAGCCTGGTTTAAAGGTGCTGATATTCTTATCAAAGCTGGCAAGGATTTCATGGCTTTCAGAACCAGGGATGCATGGAAAGAATATCCTTTTCTTTCTGTTGCTGCTCAGAAAAATAACTTGAAAGTTAATAAAATCAACGAAAGTAACTTTAAAAATCTTTTTGCAAATGTAAGAAAAATGCAGAAAGATAAAGCTCCGGCATGGGCACAGACCCTTCACAAAAACATTGTTGAAGGCAAGGCTCCTGAAATAAAGCCGGCTCAGCTGAAGAATGAACCTGTGGCAAAAAGTGTTGTTCTGTGGCTTGCCAACAAAAGGGAAAATGCAATTGAAGAGGCTGCGACACTTTGTAGCAAAGGAGTTGTGGAAGCTTGCTACAATATGACCGTAATGTCAATGTATGATGCACTTGAAGCCGGTGATATGCAGACAATTAACGCAAATATGGCAAAAGATCACTACACGGATGCCATTTCGATGCTTCCTTCAAATGTTATTGAAATGCTGTCAGACAATGGAGGTCTCGGAATGGGAGATGAGGCATCTAAGGAGTCTGAAACCAGAAAAAGAATTGCTGATGTGCTGAGTCAGGCAAGAGAAAAAGCCGGTAAAAAATCCTCCTCATCAAATGTTTCCAAAGAAATTAAAACCAGCCATGTAGGAGGCAGGAAAGCAAGTGATGCAACTGAATCGGCAGGAGCTACAGCGGAAATGTTTTTCTGGAATACTGTAAAGAAATAATAACTGGAGAAACGGTTATAAATGAAAATTTCCAAACCCCTGAAGTTTTTGATAGCATTGCTTGCTTTTTCAATAGGGTTACTGTTTTCAAGCACGAATACCGTTAAAAAACTTGATTACTCATATCTTGACTGGTTGATGATAACGGAAGAAGTTGAGCCTGAAACATCGACAGTTGTTGTCGCTGTTGACCAATATTCCATGCAGCTTTTCGGGTGGCCTGTTGACAGGGCAATTTATGCGGGACTTATTTTTACTCTGCATGAAGCTAAAGCTGCAAAAATAGGGTTTGACCTTTTTTTTACTGACAGAGTTGACGAAAGGGATCCCGATGCACTTGAAAGGATAGTTGCCTCTGAAGAACTGCTCGGTTTATCTGCGAATGAAACAGGTGCAATATTAGGCAGTTTTATTAACCATGATTCAAGGAGAGACCCTTTAAAAAGAGCTGGTTATCCTCCAACTCCTGAAAAAAGTGCGGTTAAATGCAGTTGCACTCAACTGTCCCCCGAGTCTGAAGAAAGGGCTTCTTTCAGTTTTGTTGAGTCTTTGGTGCCGGGCGTTTCACAGTTTTCACCGGAAGTTGCCCATGTTCATGTCATTCCCTCCAAAGTTGACAGAGTTAACCGGAGCATTGTTCCTTGTATTCAGGTTTTTGACGGATGTGTAGTAGATTTAAGTATGGCTATGCTGAATGATCCTGCTGATAAAAAATGTTGCAAAGAACAAATAGTTCCTTATTTTAGAAAAGCTGATGATTTCCCTGTAATTTCAATGGCTGAAGTTATAATGGCTTCTGAAAATGAAATTTCGATGAAAGAGCTTGAGGAAAAAGTGAAAGGAAAATTCGTAATAGTCGGAGCAACTGATGAAACTCTCAAAGATGTCGGACCCACACCTTCAGGTAAGGTAGAGCCGCTTGTTTTTGTACATGCCAACAGGCTTGAAGCTTTGATAAATGGTGTTTCAATAAATATTTTGCCGGAATTTATTTTTTATCTTTCAACTCTGATGATCCTGATATTAATGCTTCTTTTCATTGACAGTTTAAGATATTATCTTGCCTCTTCGATATTGTTTGTCCCGGCAGCATATTTTATAAGTTACTATATGTTCCGGACAAACTATATATTTATATATCCATTCCCTGCCTTTTTTCCGTTTGTATTTGCCTGTATTTCCATTGCCGGGTATCTGGGATGGAAATATTTTCTTTTTAATCAGGTTTTGTCAAGTGCTTTTGATAATTATGTTTCTCCGGAAATATTGAACTGGCTCAAAGATACAGGTGGGCAGGTTTTAAGAAGCGACTCTGCTGAAAGGAGAAGCATTACGATACTTTTCAGCGATGTTGCCGGCTATACAAGTCTTTCCAATTCTCTGAATGCTGAAACAATAATGAAGTCATTGCGACTCTACCTGGATGCCATGATGATCGAAACGGCACTTCACAACGGTTATGTTGATAAAATAAACGGTGATGGACTTATGATACTTTTCGGGGCACCTAAGCCATTTGAAGATCATGCTAAAAAGGCTCTGGAATGTGCTATTGCAATGCAGAAAAAAGTAATTGAAATCCAGAAAGAGTGGATGGAAATTACAGATAGAGAGCTTAAAATAAGGATCGGTATCGCAACAGATACTGTTTTTGTGGGGAATATCGGCGGGACGGGACACATAGAGTATTCAGCCATAGGTAGAGGTGTCAATTTTGCAGCCAGACTTGAAAGCAAGTCGGAAATAGGCGGTATCCTTGTTTCTGAAGAAACCATTGAGCAGTCCGGATTCAGACCTGAAGGATATAAAAGAAGTGTTGAGCTCAAAGGATATGATGGAGAAGTGGGTGTTTGGCAGATACCACCGATAGAGACCGGAACGGAAGAAAACAAACGATGATAATTGGAGGTTACTGATGCTGAAATGTTGTAAGACTGTTTTGATGCTGATTCTTGTTCTATCTTCTTTTACCTTTGTTCATGCAAGTTCCAACACAAGTGAAGGCTTGAAAAAAGGGGATGCTATGGTTGATTTTGGAATGAGACAGGCAGATCAGAAAAATAAAAAGCTGGGAGGACTCGTCTGGTTAAGTGATTATGTCGGTAAAAAGGATGCAGCACAAGGGAAGAAATTGTTAATATTAAGTTTTTATGCCAACTGGTGCAAACCCTGCATTGAAGAAATGCCGTTTCTACAGAAAATGTTTTCTCTTTATGAAGATGAAGGTTTAATGGTTCTGGGGGTGAACTTCAGATCGGAAGGGGAAGAGTTTCAGGCAACATTTGATAAAAGTTTGGAAATGCTTAAAAAGAATGGTGTGACATATCCCGTCCTTTTTGACAGGTTTACTAACAGAAATCAGTTGATCTATATGGGTTCAAAAGCTGTACTGCCATGTTTGGTTTTTATAGACAGTAATGGAAAAATAGTTGAAAAGATCCAGGGTGGACAATCACACGACTTTAAAAAAATTGAAGAAATAATCCTCAAAAATTTAGGGATGTAAATACTATGGTTTTAATACCCGGAGGCAAAATGAAAAGATTTTTTGTTACTTTGTTGATTTTGTTGCCGTTCTTTTCTGTCTTGGCAAAAGATGGCGACAAACCTCAAAAAGATCTGACAAGGATACTTGTTCAACAGATCGAAGCAATAGATGTAGATGAATCACTTGCAAGGTCTCTTGAAGAATCTATAGTGCTTGATATTGGTAACAGGGAAAATGTTTCAGTTGTAACAAGTGCCGAAATGCAGAGTGTAGTAAACACAATAGCGATTTCTGCAGAGATGGGATGTGATGAAAGTGAAGCATGTCTTATTGAAGTTCAAAGCAAACTTGATGTTGAAACACTTGTTGCCGGAAGAGTTTCCAGACTTGGAGACTCATTTATCCTTTCTATAAATACTGTTAACATTGCTACAAAATCGGTCGGGAACAGAGTCAGTATAGAGGGCAAAGACCTAAACGAGTTGAAAGACAGGATCGAAAATGCCATTGACATTCTTCTGGGAATTGCTGTTGCAGAACAGATGTTCAGGCTTGCAGAAGGAGAAGAGCTCAATCTTGCTGTAATGCCTCTTGCTGCCAGAGGTATGGATCAGTCTGCCGCAGACTCTCTAACTTCAATACTTTCTGCTCAGTTAAATCAAATCGCAGGAATAAGTGTCATATCTCAGGATGATATAAAAGCGATGCTTTCTCAGGCATCAATGGCAAGTGAAATGGGGTGTCTTGACAGTCTTGAATGTGTTGTGGAGATAGGTGCAAGTCTCGGACTTTCTAAACTTGTTACCGGTGCAGTGGGTAAAGTAACTGATTCCTATGTTGTAAGTGTTCAGTTGATAGATGTCAGAAAAGCTGAAGTTGACAACAGGGTGCTGGAATCATTTGCAGGTGATGAAAGAGAGCTTCAAAACGCAATAAAACTTGCAGCGTATCAGCTTGTGGGCGTTGATTATCTGACTTTGAAAGGTGAGATAGATTTTTCTTTTAATATCAGAAGTGGTATTGCCCAGCTTGGGGAATCAGAAACCCCTTTTGATAATTCGAAATTTCAGCTTAAAGATCTTACTCCCGGCAGATATTTCCTCAGAGTAAGAGCTGACAGTGACAGATACTTTCCCCTTCAGACAGATGTCTATGTTGCTCCTCTGTCAAGAAATGTAAAAACATTTAACATAATTGAAAAACCAACCCCCTGGCATAGATCATGGTGGTTCTGGACAATAACAGGTGTAGTCGTACTTGGCGGAGCAGCCGCAGTTACCGCAGTTGTTCTTACTCAGGATACACCTTCCGGTAGTGGATCTGTTGAAATTGGAGCAGTCGGTTTTTAGTAAATATCTGATCAGTTAAAGAAACTTCTTATTTGTTCCCCGATTTTATCAGCAGGAAGAACTTCGAATCTGATTCCTGACGGCACTGCTTTCATGAAATCTTTTCCGTAATATTTTTTGATTATTCTTCTGTCCAGAATAGTTACGGTACCCTTGTCATCCTTTGTGCGGATGAGCCTTCCGATCCCCTGTTTGAATTTCAGAACTGCGTTTGGGAGAGTGTAAAGTCCAAAGCCCCCCTGTCCTGTTTTTTCTTCCAATTTGGCAACATATCTCTTTACAAAAGGGTGGCTTGGAAAACGGAAAGGAAGTTTTATCATTATAAGGTTTCTCAGGGTGTCTCCTTTCATGTCTATTCCTTCCCAGAAAGTGTCCGTGGCAAGCAATGTTGAATCTTTATCGTCTCTGAATTTTTTTATTACAGTTGAAACAGGATAGTCACCTTGAGTTATAACTTCGGTATTCAGCTCTTTAATTATTTTAGATGCTTCTCTTTTATGTTTTATTGATGTGAAAAGGAGTAAAGCCCCACCTTTAGATGCTTTTACAAGTTCTTTTGCAACATGAATACTGCAGCAATCAAAATCTTCCTTCTGTAAAGCGGGGCAAGGTATGTCATTACAAATGTATCCCTGTACTTGTTTTTCATAGTCAAAACAGCTTGCCAGATTTATAGTTCTTTTTTCTCTGGAAGTTATGTCAAGTCCGCTTTCCCTGAAAAAGAAATTGAACCCCGACTCATCAGAAGTTGTGGCAAGAGTAGCGGAGGTAAAGATTACACTCGGTGTTGCATCATATATATGCTCTGATAAAAGAGTTTGTATTTCCAAAGGTGTCATTGAAAAAGTAACTGATTTTGTTTTTCTGTATTTTTCACCCCAGAAAACAGTAGAGTCAGTATTTTTACTTTTACAGAATTCAACAAAAAAATCTGCAAATCCTGTAAGTTTATCAACAGTTCCTTTTATGTCAGTTGAAAGTGAAAATATAACATCATCGGTAGGTGTCCGTAAATATTCTGTTTCTTTGTTTATTTCCTTGAGTTTTCTAAGTACCGGTTTCATGGTTGAAGAAACTTCATTGATATGCGCTACAATTTTTTCTATGACCGGTAAAAAAGAGCTCCTCAACTCAATGGGATCGAGGTCTAGCAGGTTTTCTTCCCCTTCTTTGAGGGAAGAGTATATTTCAGGGACAAGAGAATAATTATAAAGGGGTATGAATTTTGTAATGGATTCAATTGCGGCATCTATTCTTTCATTGGACTCTGCATCTACCCAGTTGTCAAGCAGTCTGGTGAGCAGTCCGTAATTTTTTTCGGGATTGAAAAGTCTGCTAAGTTGTTTTGTTACCTGATATGTTGAAACTGTATTTCCAAGAAAGCTGATCGCACTTTTAAATAAATTGTGAGCTTCATCTATTACGAGTATGTCAAATTCAGGTAAAATGCCCGCCGGATCTTCTTCGTCCATTTTTGAAGAAACATCTGCCATCAAAAGATGGTGATTTATTAGAATTACTGAAGCAAAGTTCGCTTTTCTGCGGGCTTTGAAGAAATAACAACTGTTAAAATAGCGGCATTTACTTTTTTCGCAGGTCATTTCATCTGCACATATTTCACTCCAGATATCAATCCCTACTGAACGGTTCATTGTAGTTTTTGATCCGTCATTTACCTGATTCATCCAGGTATCTATTTCTCTTATTGTTTCAGAAGTATCGTTTTCATCGGATATCAGTTTGGATTGAATATTGTCTATCCTGAAAAGAGAATATCTCCTCTTGCATAAATAGTTGCTTCTTCCTTTAAGCACGGCAACAGTCACATCTTCAAAGTTAAGCTTTTTTAAGAGAAAAGGAACATCTTTATCATAAAGCTGTTCTTCCAGAGCGATTGTCGATGTACTTATGACAGCTTTTCTCCCTTTATTTTCTGAAACAAAAAGAAGTATGGGAACAAGATATGCAAAACTTTTTCCTGTTCCTGTTCCGGCTTCGGCAGAAAGCAGTATGCCGGAGTTTATGGCGTCAGTAACTTCGACCGCCATATCAACTTGGGGAGTTCTGAACTCAAAAGGTTCAAAAACCTGCTTGAGTTTGCCGTTGTTGCCTAAGATTGAAACCACTTCATCCGGGTCGATCTTTTCAATTTCGTCTGTTTCCGGAGCAATATGTTCGACAATTGGAAAAACACTTGAAACGGAGTTGTCAACAATATAGGAGCCTATCCCTTTTTCTGCCGCTTTTGCAGCAATATCAAGATCTGCGGTGCTGGGTTTCAAGTTGCCGGAAGGATGATTGTGGATAAGTATTTCCCCCGGTTTTGCAGAAGCGATCACTGCCGGAACAGAATATTCGTTTCCCATAGCAACTCTTTTAAGGTCGCATATAAGACCTTCTTCATTGATCTTTCCGACAAGAACAATTTCATTTCCACCGTTTTGAGCTATCAAATGTCTTGCCAGTGTAATTATTTCTCTGGAAAAATATTCTTCTGATCTAAAAAACATAACCGGTTTGAGTATAATAACAAAATTAAATAAAAAAAAACCACGCCGAGCAAAACTGCACCGGCGCGGCTTAAAAATTCAACTGAAGTTAAATTCAGTTATTGATACGGGTAAGAAGGTCTTTCCCTGCTTTGAAGAAAGGAAGTCTCTTGTCTCCGATTGTTATTTTGTCTCCGGTTTTAGGGTTTCTTCCCTGATAGGATCCGTAATGACGGATAACGAAACTTCCAAAACCTCTTATTTCGATACGCTCTTCCTTGATCATTGCACCGATCATGGCATCAATCATAAGGTTCACAAACTGTTCAGCATTTCTTTTTGAAAGATCAGCTTTTTCAGCCAGTACATTAATTAAATTAGATTTGTTCATCTACTCCTCCATAAATAATAAAGATCGTTCGTTGCCCTGCCTTGCAATGTTTATTTATTTTTTTTCTTAATGCAAGAAAATAATTCATTTTAATATCTTGAACTTGTAAAGTACGCCCATGTCACTTAATAAGTATACTGCTCCCCTGTGAAAATGCCCTTTCGCTGATATTCCGTTAGGAACCATTATTGAGTGAAGCACCTGTGAATAATCATCTTTCATAAGATGGATGTGCCCTTCATTATAAGATATCATGGACCCGGCACCGGTAGTAGTGACAACTCTGTGATCTCCGGCAAGGATATTGTTGGTAACATAATTTTCAGACCTGAACGGGATCCGGACAGAGTCTCCGTCTTCATCAAGAAGATATACTCCATCTTTACCATAAAGAAAAATCCCGCCTTCCCCGTATCCTGATACCGACCCGTCATTTTCAATTACAATGTTGACATTCCGCATGTTCTTAAGTTGAACCGGTTTCCCTTCTGATATTATTCCTCCGAATTCACCGCTTGAAAAAAGTACAGTACTGTTTTTAAAAGGTACCACACTTAAAAGATCATAAAAATTTTTCTTTTGAAGTGACCGTTGCTGTCTGGAAGTTCTTATTCTGAACCAGGGTACCAGCTCTTCGGTTCCTGTGTTCGGATTTTTTCTTAGAGCAAAATGAAAAATCATTCCATTGGAAAAGCTGAAAACTATTTTATCGTCCATGATAAAAGGTTTAGACAGCCTTATAAAAGATATTTCGTCGGTGGTATAATATGTATAAGTGGTTCTGATCTCCCCGTTTTCACGGTTAAGAAGATATATAGAATTGTCATGGAACTGAACAAAGACATTTTCTCCGTCGATCAAAGGTTCAGATGCTATGGGTGCTCTTCCTGAGATGCTCCATTTTTCATTAAAATCTTTGTCAAGTACCACAAGAGAGTTGGAGACTGGTACAAAAATTTCATTTTCTTCCGTAACTACTGGAGTAAAATAAAATTCTCCATTAAAAACCGCTGTTTTCTTTTTTTTACCATTTGAAGAAAAATGGTGCATCTTGCCATCTCTTGTGACAACAAGAATATCATCTCCGAAAGAAACGATCCCCCCTTGTTCTCTGCGATTCATCCCGACAAGATTTTTTTTAAGCGGTCTTGCCCATTCGATTAAAAGTTCAGCTGCCTGAAGATTGGAAAAAAACAGCATGAGAAAAACAACGACAATTTTTTTTATCACAACTATGACCCGGTTTTTTCAGAGGGTAATTTATCCAGGATCCTTGCTGTAAGAGTGCTGTCAGGATGTTCCTCTTTCAGTCTGGCAAAATATGCGGCAGCTTCCTCTTTTCTTCCGGCTCTCTCATGGCTGATGCCGATGTAGTAAAGGGCGTGATCCTTATAAAAATCTGTTTTTTTGTCGAGCCATTTTTTCCAGACATCTATTGCTTTGTCATATTCTTTGTTGTCAAAATAAACAAGAGCTTCGCCTTCATAAGCTCCAAAAGCAAGTTCATTTCTCAGTGCCGGGCTTTTCCTTGCCTTCGAAAAAGCTTCTCTGGCTTTTCCAAAATCATTTAACCTGTAATATGCTTTTCCAATATATATCTTTGCAGCGGCGGCATTGATGCTACCTTTTTGGTTTTTTACCACTTGCTCAAAAAGTTCAATGGATTTTCTAAGTTTATCGGCTTCCGATCCAAATTCACTTTGATCCCCGACTTCTGATGTGTATATCCTTAATGCTTCACTGTATTCCAAAGCCAAGTTATCACTTCTTCCTTGGAAAACACCGGATATAAAGGTTGAAATTATTACAATGAGAATAATTAAACCTACCGTTCCCATAACAAAGTAGGGGTGAGCCATTAACTTGTCAACAAGTTTTTTTCCCTGCTCCTGAAAAGCATCTTCCTCAAGAAGTTTTGCTTTTTCATCATCTTTTTTCTTTGTTTTCCTTGCTCCTCTCAGTTTTGAGTATGCCATAAACGCCTCCTGTCAAAATAAAGCAAAAATCAATCCCCGCCTTTATAGTTTTTTGCAAGAGAAAAGTCAATAATAGATTGACAATATTGTAAACTCGTTTTATACATATCTGATAAATCTGTTAAACGCAGGTTATGGAGGGAAGCATGGCACATATTATCTTAATACCCGAATTTAAAAGGCTTATAAAGGATAAAGATGTTGAAACTCTAAAAGAATTTTTCTCTGAATTCCACCCTAAAAGAAGTGCCGAATTTCTTGAAATGCTTGATCCGGATGAGATATGGTTCGTGCTTTCACTCATTGATATAGATGATGCATGCAGTGTTTTCAGTTATTTTGAAGTTGATCGTCAGATTGAACTTTTACATAGTGCCGATAAAAAAATTGCAAGAAAGATCCTTGAAGATTTCTCATCAGACGACAGAGCTGATCTTTTTAAAGCGCTTGATGAGGAAACTTATCAAAAGTTCATAGCATATCTTTCGGAAGAGGAAAGGGAAGATGTTGAAGATCTTATAGCACATAAAGAGGGAACTGCCGGTGCTGTAATGAGTACCGACTTTATGTATTGTTATGTTGATCAGACAATTGAAGATCTCTTCTTTTATCTCAGAGAGCATGGTTCGTCAAAAGAAACGATATACTACATATATGTAATAGACGAATCTGAGAATCTCAAAGGTATGTTGACACTGAAAGATGCCGTTCTTTCAAACCCGGAAGAAAAAATATCGGAAGTGATGGCAACTGACCTTGTAACAGGAGAACTGGAAGACGATCAGGAAGATATAGCCCGTCTTTTTGAAGAATATGACATACTTGCTCTTCCCATTGTTGATAGTGACGGGGTGCTTAAAGGTATTGTAACACACGATGATGTCATAGACATTCTGCAGGAAGAACAGACAGAGGATGTTGAGAGATTCACAGCTATATCCGGAGAAATAGAAGACAGAGATTATCTTGATGTTCCTGTGCTGGTTTATTTTAAAAAGAGAATTCCCTGGATCATTGCACTGTTTCTTCTTGGAAGTGTATCTTCCGTTGTTATAGGAACATACGAACATATTTTGGAAAAAGTGATGATATTGTCTTTTTTCTTTCCTCTTTTAGCAGACACAGGGGGCAATACAGGTGCCCAGTCTGCAAGCATGGTTTTAAGAGCATTGATCGTCGGTAGATTAAAAGACAGTCAGTTAATGAAAGTTCTTTTCAAGGAATTCATTGTTGCGGTAATGCTTGGGACTGTCCTGTTCTCAATTATGTATTTAAGTGTTTATTTAAGATTTTCCGGCGAACATGGTTTTCCTATATGGAGAATATCCCTTGCTGTTGCACTGGCTCTGAGTGTTCAGATCGTTTCCTCAACGCTTATAGGGGCTTCACTTCCTATGATTGCCAGCAAGTTGAAGCTTGACCCTGCTGTTGTAGCTTTACCAGCTATCACAACATTCGTTGATTTTACCGGGCTTATAATATACTTCAATATAGCTAAACTGGTACTCGGCTTGTAAAATCAGTTAGTTTTTCTAAATATTTATTTGACACTTTTTTTTGAATCGGTAAAATCGCACCATGAATTGTTGTAAGTATGATGAAAAGAACAATCTGGATCAGCTTTCAAAGTTGGTTGATCCGTCTAACGCTGATGCCGTTAAAAGGGCTGTGTTTGAAATTCTTGACCTAATGAATCTTCCTGAAAAAATGGTTTCTCAGTTTAATGATATATTTGATGATATCAGGGATCTGTATGATGGCAGATATAAAGGTTACAGAGGTTGTGATACGGAGTACCACGATTTCAGGCACACTACAGATGTTCTTCTGGCAACAGTAAGGCTTGTTGATGCAGCCAGACTTTGTGGAGAGCAAATATCAGATGAAGGAGTTTTTTCTGTTGCCGTTGCTGCGATAATGCATGATGCCGGTTATATTCCGGAAAAAAACGATCCTATAGACAGTGGTGCTGTTTATACTGCCGACCATGTTGACAGAGGGATAGATTTTCTGAAAAAATATATGGAAAAAAATAGTTACAGCAAAGAAATTGCTGAAAAGATCGGGCAGATAGTTCTTATTACTGAACTCAAGTGTGATGTTAAAAAAGTGAAGTTTATTTCAACAGAAACAAAAAGGCTTGCTCTTATTTTGGCGGCGGCAGATCTGCTTGGTCAAATGGCAGACCGGATATATCTTGAAAAACTTTTATTTCTTTTTAAAGAGTTTTCAGCAGGAGATGTTCCGGGTTTTGCCTCGGAAGAAGATTTGCTTTTAAAGACAGTTGAGTTTTATGATCTCATGAAAAAAAGATTGAAAACAGATCTTGAAGGTGTGGATCAACTCATGATCCACCATTTCAGGAAAAGGCACGGCATAGATATAAATCTGTATCATCAGGGTATGGAAAACAATATAAAATATCTTCATTTTATTTTAAGTCATCACTCCGGATCACATCGTGATTTTCTAAGGAGAGACGGGCTGGTATCTAAATTGTAGCGCCACAGGTTGACATTGTGTTATCAAAGGTTATAAATTACCGGACAATATTTTTGGGGAGATTGATATGTTAAAGATTTACAACACGCTCAGTGAGAGGAAGGAAGAGTTCGTTCCGCTTGAAAAAAACAAGGTAAAGATATACGCATGCGGTATGACAGTTTATGATAAGCCCCATATTGGTCATGCAAGAAAAGAGGTCGCTATAGATCTTATCGTCCGGTATTTTAAATATTTGGGGTATGAAACGGTTTATGTTAGAAACTTTACAGATATAGATGATAAGATAATTGAAAGGGCAAACGAAAGAGAGATAGATATCAAAGTTTTAACGGAAGAGAATATAGATGCCTTTTATAAGGCGACAACTGCTCTTGACCTTGTTGAACCTGATATGGAACCGAAAGCTACTGAACATATTGTTGAAATCGTCGGAATGATAGAAAAATTGATCCGGAACGGGTATGCTTATGAAGCTGGAGGAAGTGTATATTTCAGTGTGAAAAGTTTTAACAGTTATGGAAAACTCAGCCGGAGAAATGTTGATGATATGATCGCCGGAACAAGGTTCGAAGTTGAAACTGAAAAGAACAATCCACTTGATTTTGCTTTATGGAAATCATCTAAACCGGGAGAACCTCAGTGGGAAAGTCCCTGGGGAATGGGCCGTCCCGGATGGCATATTGAATGCAGTGCAATGGCAACAAAATATCTTGGGGATACTTTTGATATTCATGCAGGGGGAAGAGACCTCATATTTCCCCACCATGAAAATGAAATAGCTCAAGCTGAAGGTGCAACAGGAAAACCGTTCGTCAAATACTGGGTTCATAACGGGTTCTTAACTGTTGAAGGTGAAAAGATGAGCAAATCGCTCGGAAACTTCATAACAGTTGAAGATGCTTTGAAAGATTATCATCCTGAAGTTTTAAGATATTTCATGCTTTCGACACATTACCGTACCCCGATAGATTTTTCCATAGCAAACCTCAGAGAGACAGAAAAAAAGCTGTACTACTTTTACCAGACATTAAAAAACCTTTCATTTTTTGCACTAAAAGCAAACGGGGAAGAGGTGAGAAACGAAAGAGCCCAAAGTTTTATTAATGAATTCAAAGAAGCGATGGATGATGATTTCAACAGTGCAAAAGTAGTTGCCGCATTTTATGGAATATTCAAACATTTGAACGACTCCCTGATTTCTAAAAAAACGAGACCTGCTCCGGAAGAATGTGCCGGATTTATAAGCGTTATCAGAGAAGCCGGTGAGGTTCTCGGTGTTCTTCAGAGAGATAGCGTAAAGGTGCTTGAAGAGATAAAGGATATTCAGCTTCAAAGATATTCGATAAATAAAGATGATGTCGAAAATTTGATATATCAAAGAAATGAATTCAGAAAGGCAAAGGATTTTGAAAAAGCTGATGGCGTAAGGGACGAGCTCAAAAATCTTGGAATATCCATACAGGATACACCGGATGGAACTGAATGGAGTTTTTCTTAAAGGGCAGTGCTATACGAAATTCCTTAAAGCCAGTTTGGTTTGTGATGAAAAAAGTGAAATTATTTTTATTGATTTCAGGTGCTTCCAGACAGTTTTGTGCTAAAAAAATGTGAAAAATTCCGTTTTTTTGCTTGACAGAGTCAACTTCAATAGTAGAATCCTGTTTGATGTGTGGTTTATGTGGTTTTTGTAACCATATTTTTTTATTTTTTGGAGGTTATGAAATGAAGAGATCGTTAATTCTTTTGTTGACTGTATTGATCGCAGGATTGCTTTCATTCAGTTGCGGCAGTGATGATGATGGTTGTGTAGACGGTACTTATCAGTGTAGTGGCAGTTTACTTTATGAGTGCAGCGATGGTAACTGGACAATGAAGGATAACTGTGGTGAAAAAGGGATGACCTGTGATGCCGGACAAGGAAGATGTGTAGATGGAACATCAGATACAGGTGATACAGGTGACACTGGCACAACAGGTGATACCGGTACAACAGGCGATACTGGTACTACAGGTGATACAGGCACTACAGGTGATACAGGCACTACAGGCACCACTGGTGATACAGGCGGTGGCGGCGGCAATGCCAGCTGTGGCGAAATTTATCAGTGTATGGTTGATTGTGGACAGGATGGTGATTGCCAGCAGGCATGTTACGATTCCGGTGCTTCTGCAGAACAGGCAAAGCTTGTAGCAATGCTTGACTGTCTTGAAAACAACTGTGCCGGTGAAACAGATAACGATGCTTTCCAGCAGTGTGCTAACGATAACTGCGGTGCAGAAATAAATGCTTGTTTCGGAGGCGGTGCAGAAGGTGATGACAGATACAGCACTCCTTATGGAAATGCAAACCTTAATCTTTCTGTAAATCAGGTTGGTAAAGAATCTGATGATCCAAATGCAGGTATCGGTGTTGTTCAGGCAGCTTTCGCTACAGGAACTATCGGCTCCTGGAGCCTTGAGCCTCCTGGAGTTGCAGCTATGCAGAGCAGTGCTGTTTATTATGTTGATGCACAGGGAAATATTGTTCAAGTAATCCAGATACCTGTTTTCAATCAGGGTGGACAGGGTGTAGGTGGAAATCCGGTCGTGATAGGTGTTTTTCCTGAAGATGATCTTGCAATGGGCAACCTTGATGTTTCTCTTTTCCAGGGTGCACAGGCAACTTTTTATGTTGTCAATGTTAACTGGAACACTAGTCAAATTGAGTGTTTCCATGGTTTAGGAGAAGGTACTGTAAATGTAACCAATCTCGGTGACTTTAAAAACCAC
>SLGQ01000111.1 GCA_007136595.1 Candidatus Sumerlaeota bacterium
CATGCCCCGCTTTATAGTATGTGTATGCCGCAAAAATACCTATGGGTGGAACCATCAGTGCAAGTGTTGTTCCCTGTGCAGCATGTTGAGTAAAGCCGAAAATGAGAATAAGTGCAGGAACAAGAATGACTCCACCGCCAAGCCCCACCATGCCGCTGAATGTTCCAGCTATAACTCCGAGAATAATAAAATATATACCTTTTTCCATAACCACCTCTTTTTTTTGAAAATAAAAAACAAACAGCCTTTGCTAAGGAAATAATCATTATTTTAAAGATATTTGCAAGGAATTACTCTTCAGCTCAAGTTAAAACCCTAATCCTGATTTAATTATCCAAATGAAAACAGAGGCTTGCTGTTGATGGTTTTTTTTGCTTGATTTTACTGAGAGAATAGTTAGACTGACATGTCAGTTTGCTTGTTTTAGAGCTGGAGGTTGCTATGAATTGCAAATATGGTGCAGCAATTACCGGAACAGGGAGTTTTGTTCCTGAAAAGATCATGACAAATTTTGATCTGGAAAAGATAGTCGATACTTCCGATGAGTGGATAGTTACAAGAACAGGCATATCCCAGCGTCGTATTGCAGACGAAAACACAGCAACATCCGATATTGCAACTGTCGCAGCAGCTCAGGCTATGGAAGATGCAGGTGTTGATGCAAAAGATATTGATCTTATCCTTGTTGCAACAGTTACTCCTGATATGGCATTTCCTTCGACAGCCTGTGTGGTTCAGAAAAATCTTCAGGCGGTCAATGCGGCGGCTTATGATCTCGGTGCAGGATGCAGCGGATTTATTTACGGACTTGCAACTGCAAACAGTTTTATTGCTTCAGGTATGTACAAAAACATACTGGTTATCGGTGCTGAAACTTTAAGTAAAATAATAAACTGGGAAGACAGGAACACATGTGTTCTTTTTGGTGACGGTGCGGGAGCCGCTGTTGTTTCAAGGTGCGAACCTTCAGAGGGGATACTTTCTGTGAAAATCGGTTCAAACGGTACTTTTGACAGACTTATTACCCAACCTGCAGGTGGATCGAGAATGCCTGTTAACTGTGAAGTCATACAGCAGAAACTTAACACTATACACATGGAAGGAAGCGAGGTTTTTAAGCTTGCGATAAGGACAATGGCATCAGTATCGGAACAGGTTCTTGGAGATGCAGGGCTTAAGGTTGATGATATGAAGCTTGTAATACCTCATCAGGCAAACAAAAGGATAATAGACGGTATTTTCAACAGACTTAAAGTTACAAGTGAGCAATCTTACTTGAATCTGGATAAATACGGCAATACTTCCGCGGCTTCAATTCCTCTTGCTTTGGATGAAGCTGCTAAAAACGGGGTGTTAAATAAAGGTGACAATATTCTCCTTGTAGCTTTCGGAAGCGGGCTTACATGGGGTGCAACAACTGTTAAATGGGTGAAGTGATGGGAAAAAAAGCGTTTGTTTTCCCCGGACAGGGGGCTCAATACAATGGGATGGCAAAAGAGTTCGTTGACAACTATCCTAAATCAAGAGAAGCTTTTGAAGAAGCAAATGACAGGCTCGGTTTTGATCTTAAAAAGATAGTTATGGAAGGAACGCCTGAAGAATTGCAACAGACGATGGTTACTCAACCTGCAATTCTTACAGCATCATATTCAATTATGACTGCCGTTGAAGATAGCGGTATCGATTGTGACTATACTGCCGGGTTAAGTCTTGGAGAGTACAATTCTTTAATTAAGGCAGAAGCGATGAATTTCGGTGATGCTGTCAATGTTGTGAGACAGAGAGGAACCTTCATGCAGGAAGCAGTTCCTTCCGGAATTGGCGGGATGGCTGCGGTTATGGGTATGGAATATGAGACATTGAGAGATTGTCTTAAAGAAGCTCAAGTTGAAGGTGTCGTGGAGATGGCTAACTTTAACAGTCCTGCCCAGATGGTTATTTCAGGCAGCTTGAAAGCTGTTGAGCTTGCAGTGAGCATTGCCGAAAAAAAAGGGGCTAAAAAAGCTGTTATGCTCCCGGTAAGTGCCCCTTTTCACAGCTCTCTTTTAAAACCTGCGGCACAAAAACTTCAGGAAGTTCTTCTTCAGACACCGGTTTATCCTCTTAAAAAGTCTGTTGTAACTAATGCGGATGCCAAGGTTATTAAAAGCGAAACGGAAATAGTGCCCAGCCTTGTTAAACAGGTTGACAGTGCCGTTTTATGGGTTCCTTCAATAAACCTGATGATAGATGAAGGTGTTGACACATTCATAGAGATCGGACCAGGAAAAGCATTGTCCGGGTTCATTAAGAGGATAGCAAAAACAAAAGGTGCTTCAGTAAGGATATTTAATGTTGAAAATATGGAAACTTTTGATCTTTTAAAAAGAGAGTTCACATCCGGAGGAGAATGATGAGTCTTAAAGGAAAAACAGCAATAGTAACAGGTGGTTCAAGAGGGATAGGTAAAGCGATAGCAATTAAACTTGCCCAACAGGGGGCAAATATTGTGATCAATGATGTGGTGGAACTTGAAAAAATGGAAAGTGCTGTTACTGAAGTTAAGGCTTTCGGAGTGGATTGTGAAGCTTTAAAGGCAGATGTTTCAAATGAAGAAGAAGTTAAAGATATGGTTAAAACAGTTATAGATAAATTCGGTGGAATAGACATTCTTGTTAACAATGCAGGGATCACAAGAGACGGATTGCTTGTGAAAATGAAGGAATCGGATTGGGAACTTGTCATGGATGTTAACCTTAAAGGTGTTTTTAATTGCACCAAAGGTGTTATCCGTTCAATGATGTCAAAAAGATCAGGATGTATCGTCAATATTTCTTCGGTTGTGGGAATAACCGGAAATCCGGGACAGGCTAACTACAGTGCTTCAAAAGCAGGGATCATCGGTTTTACCAAATCTGTTGCAAAAGAGGTTGGAGCAAGAAATGTCAGAGTTAATGCCGTTGCTCCGGGATTTATCAATACAGATATGACAGACGGTCTGCCGGAAGCTGTAAAAGAAAAGTTCATGGAAAATATTCCTCTTGGCAGATATGGTGATGCTGAAGAAGTGGCTGAAGTTGTTGCGTTTTTATGTGAAGATAGATCAAGATATGTTACAGGACAGGTTATTACGGTTGACGGTGGTATGGCACTTTGAATTTTTTTTTAGTGATTCATAAAGGCTTATTTTAAAAACAGACCTATTTTTTTATGGGAGGTACCTATGTACTTTGAAAAAATCGTTGAAATTATCAGAGATCAGCTTGGACTTGAAGAAGATGTTAAAATTGAGAAAGAAACTTCACTTATGAAAGACCTTGAAGTTGATTCACTTGATGCTGTTGAAGTTATTATGAAAATTGAAGATGAATTTGATATCGAAATACCGGACGAAGATATCAATACTTTCAAAAATCTCGGTGACATTGCAGACTATGTCGGAAATAAAAAAGGGTAAAGTCAGCCTCGTTTAAGGGGGAGGAGCAATTTTATGAAAAGAAGAGTTGTCGTTACCGGTCTCGGTTGCGTAACACCTGTCGGAGTCGGTTGGAAAGATTACTGGGATGCATTGCTTTCAGGAAAGAATGGAATAGGGTTGATAACCCATTTTGATACAACCGAATTTCCGGTAAAAATAGCAGGAGAAGTTGATGATTCAACTTTCAGTGACCTCATCGAGAAAAAAGATTCAAGAAGAATGAGCAGGTTTACTCAATTTGCAATAATTTCTTCAAAAATGGCTGTAGAAGATTCAGGACTTGATCTGGAAAAGATCGATCCGGAAAGATTCGGTGTGATCATGGGTTCAGGTATCGGCGGAATGGACACTCTTGAAGAGCAGCACCGGGTGATGCTTGAAAGAGGACCCAAAAGGGTAAGTCCCAACTTTATTCCCATGATGATATCAAATATTGCTGCAGGGCAGATATCTATGATGCTTAATGCTAAAGGTCCCAACTTTACTACTGTTACAGCGTGTGCTTCATCAACTAATGCCATCGGCGAAGCTTTCAGGACAGTTGCAAGAGGAGATGCCGATATTGTTATATCGGGTGGTGCGGAAGCTGCTATCACACCTCTTTCAATAGCAGGTTTTTCATCAATGAAAGCACTTTCAACAAGAAATGATGATCCTGAACGGGCAAGCCGCCCTTTTGATAAGGACAGGGACGGTTTTGTAATGGGTGAAGGCGGAGCTATGCTTATTATGGAAGAGCTTGAACACGCTCTTGCAAGAGGAGCCAAAATTTATGCGGAAATGGTTGGTTTCGGTGCAGCTTCCGATGCCTACCATATAACTGCTCCTCATCCGGAAGGGAAAGGAGCTCAAAAAGCAATGGAACTTGCCATAAAAGATGCCGGAATAACCCCTGATGATGTTGATTATATCAATGCTCACGGAACTAGCACATATTATAACGATATGCTTGAAACTCTGGCAATTAACAACACCTTTAAAGATCATGCAAAAAAACTTTGTGTAAGTTCGACAAAGTCAATGACAGGTCATCTTCTGGGAGCTGCGGGAGCTGCTGAAGCCATTGCCGCTATCCTTGCTATTTATGACGACAAAGTTCCTCCTACAATGAACTGTTTTGATCCTGATGAAAAATGTGATCTGGATTATGTTCCATTGAAGTTCAAAGAGAAAAAAGTGAAATACGCTCTTTCCAATTCACTTGGATTTGGTGGACACAACGCCACTATCGCTTTTGGAAAGTATCACAAATAATCAATTTAAAAACTTTTAATGTTCCCACAGTCTGACTATAATATCAATCTGGATTGATTGTGTGTTCAATTAAGGGGGTAATTTTGGAAAAGAGAACATTATTTTTGCTGGTTGTGTTTTTTCTGTTGATTTCTGTGGCGGGCTGCTCAAGTAAAAGCAGTGAAGAAAATGATAAAGATGTTGCCGATACAGATGAGGTAACAGATGAAGATGAAAAGGGAATAGTTCCAATATGTAAAGAGCCGGGAGATGGTCCTTATCATCTCAAATTTACAGATATAACTGAGGAGTTGGGGCTTCTTGATATGGATGTTACCGGTTCCCAGATAACAGTGGCTGACATAAACAACAACGGTTGGCCCGATATTTATGTGACAATGGCAGGGAAACTGAGAGAAGATACTGAAGATCCAAAAGGTTACTACAGGCTTTTAAAGAACATGAAAGGAGAGGGGTTTAAAGATATAACTTTTGAAAGCGGTTTATTTAAAGACAGATCGGGGAACAACGGACTTGCTTCAACTTTTGTTGTTTTTGCCGATATGAATAACAACGGCTTTATGGATGCTTTGAATGTTGTGTATGTCGATCAGGGAACATACG
>SLGQ01000306.1 GCA_007136595.1 Candidatus Sumerlaeota bacterium
GATGAAGTTAATGTTGACAGAGATGTCGAGGTTAAAATGATTTCACTCGCTGACAGACTTAGACAGGAAGGGAGACAGGAAGGTATCGAGAAAGGTATCGAGAAAGGTGCTTTTCTTAAGGCTATGGAAACTTGCAAAAAACTTCTGCTTATGGGATTAAGCCCTTCTGTTGTTAGCGATGCGACAGAGCTTCCTCTCGAAAAAGTTCTTGAAATTAAAAACACTCTTAACAACTCCTCAAACTGACTATTTTTGCTAAATTTCAAAATGTACAAAAATCAAAAACTATCATATTTCTTGATGTTGGGTCACATAAAAATATAATGGCATTATGAAAGTTTTTTGTTTTTTGTTCACTTTCTTTTTACTTTTAAATGCTTACGGGGAAAATCCGGGTTTTGATGCGAACATAAGAAATGCGGCACAAAAGGGGATCAAGGAAAACCATTTTTCGGCGGTTTCCGTTTCTGTATGGAAAGACGGGAAAAGAATATATTCGTTTTCGGAAGGTGTCGTAAATTCAAGAACTCCTGATAAAAAGGTGACAGATAAAACTTTGTTCGATCTTGCATCTCTGACCAAACCCATTGTTACAGCTTCTCTGTTTTTTTATCTCGAAAAAGGAGGCTCTCTTGATAGAAACTGGCAGGTTTCAAGATTTTTTCCTTCGATAAAAAGAGAGATCACCCTTTTTCAGTTGTTGACACATAAAAGCGGACTTCCTGCCTATGCTAAACTTTTTGAACTTGAAAAAAATGTTCCGATTGAAAAGCGGAAAGAACTCGTTATCGCACAAATATCAAAATATCAGAAAGCTTATCAAAACCGCTACGGTGATCTGAATTACATCCTTCTTGGGCTGATCATTGAAAAGATTACCGGCAAAAACCTTGACACAGCTTTCAGAGAAATGATGAAAAAAGAGTTCCCTTTTGAAAATTCCTTCACATATCAGCCTTTGAAAAAAGGAGTCGCAAAAAACAATATTGCGGCAACTTCATACGCCCCTCCTCTTAAAAGTTTTCGTCAGGGAATAGTTGAAGATCTTAATTCCGATTATCTTGAAGGAATGACCGGACATGCGGGACTGTTTGGAACTGCTGATGACATTTCACAGTTTTATTCAATAATGCTCAAGAACCCTTACTACAGAAAGTTCATCGTTGACCAGACTGGTTTTGATAAAAAAGAAGGTGAAAACTCAAACTACGGATCTGTTGCAAGCACAAAATGCTCAGGACACTTAGGCTGGACAGGAACAGCTTTTCTGATCTGCCCCGAAAAAGAGATCGTGATAACAATTCTTACCAACAGAACTCACTCGACAAAATTCAAATCAAACAATTTTTCAAATATCAGATCGTTCAGAAGATTGGTATTTGATGCCGTGCTTTCAGGAATCGGGAAATAAAAACAAGTTAATTTTGCCGGCAAAGTTTGTCATTTGTCAAGCAGATCCCGTACAGCATAACTTGCAAGCATAAGTCCTGCGGCTTGCGGCACAAACGGGGTGGAACCTTGAATTTTACGGATCCTTCCGGGATTTTCATCATCGTGGGGCTTATCATTTTCTATCGGATCAAGCGGAAACTCTTTACTGAAAACAACCGGAAATTTTTTTTTTACATTTCTATTCCTGAGTCGTTTTCTCACAAATTTTGACAAAGAACATACATCTGTTTTCCAGATATCTGCTATTTCAAGCATTTCAGGCTTAATTCTTCCCCCTGTCCCCATGCATGAAATAAATTTCTCCCCACCATCAAGAAGTGCAATTATAAGGTTTACTTTGGGGTTAAGTGAGTCAATTGCATCAATATGAAAATCTGCTTCATGAAGTTTCATGGCGGCATCTGATCCCCTGACAAAATCTGTTGAAGAAACTATTTTTACATCAGGGTTGATATCTTTTGCAGTTTTTATGAAAACCTCAGTTTTATCAAGGTTCAGGTTAGATCTGAACCCAAAGACAAGCCGGTTTAAATTCGATTCCCCCACCTTGTCAAAATCGGTAACAGCTATTGTGCCGACCCCTGCTCTGACAAGGGATACAGCAGCAGATGCTCCCACTCCCCCAAGACCATAAACAGCAACAGTGGAGTTTTCAAGCTTTTCCAACCCTTCCTTTCCAAAAATGATTTCCGTTCTTTCTTTAAACCCCATTCTCTCCCCGGTGTTGCCACAGATAAACACTTTTTCCTTCAGCATGATCAAGGTTTACCTGAATGATCCTCTTTATTGAATGATTGAATTTGCTGTACTCGGAAAGGAGGTCAACAATAATAAGCCTCTTTTTTTGATCGTGGTCATGTTCACTGCACAAAGTAAAATAAAACTCTCTCTTTTTCGCTCTCAGATATCTTTCGATATCTTCACTTTTTGACAGAAGTTCTTTGGTGTAGTTTTTCTTTACACACACTTCATGAAACTGCATGAACACTTTCACAAAGCAACCGTGTATCAGTTGTTTCTGTTCTTCGTTCAATTTATTTCTGGTGTTTTCAAGCCTTACTCCGTATTTTGCGATCTCGCGGGCATGATCCCCCATTGATTCCGCTTCATCCGATATTTTAAGAAAAAGCCACAAAACTCTAGTGTTGTCATTACAACTCAGGTTTATCTTTTTCACCATATCGTTATGTCCGTCATCAAGCACCTGCTCATACCTTTCAACTTTCTCAAAAAGTGACCTGTATCCCGGCTTTCTTATAACAATGTAGGAATAAGCGAGCATATCGGTAAGATATTTCATATAAATTTCAGTTGCAGGAGTAAGTTTTTCAATTATTGTTTCAGAAGTATCGGAACTTCCGATTTCAGGTATTACAATCGGAGTTCTTATAAGTCTAAACTTTTTCTTTATGACTTTCTGTGCTACAGAAGCAAAATACTGCCTGAAAGGGAACACTGTGACAGTCAATAAAATTTTAAGGAAAGTCATATAGACTGCTATCATGAAACCGGCTTCAACATTCCCTACAGTTTCTCCGAACTTAACAAGAAGCATGATAGAAGGATAAAAAATAATGACACCTGCAACCATCTCAACGACATTCATGAAAACTTGAAGAAAAGCAGTTCTTTTACCTTCCGCTGAACTGCCTAATGAGGCAAGAAAAGCTGTAACGGTCGTTCCAAGCGTTGAACCGAGAACTATCGCCGCACCACTGTGTATGGAGATCAAACCTTGAGCCGCAACAGCTATTACCATAGCGGCAGTTGCACCGCTTGACTGAATAAGTGCGGTGAAGAGGACTCCGAATAAAGTTAAAAGAACCATTGAAAAAACTGAGCTTGCGGCATCAAAACCTGACAGAAATTCAACAACAGCAGGATTATCTCTTAAAAAACCAAGCGCTCCTGACATCGTTTCCAACCCGAAAAAGATCAGCCCCAGCCCCACCATGAAAACTCCGGCATCTTTGAGTTTTCTCTTCTTGAACACAAGTTTTCCGATCAACCCGAAAGTAAAAAGATATATGCCGAATCTTGTGATCTTAATTGCAACTATCCAGGCTGTTGTTATTGAACCTATGTTGGCTCCTATCAGAAAACTTATTGACTGCACAACAGATATAAGTCCCACAGATGTCATTGATACAAGAATTACTGTAGTTGCACTTGATGACTGAAATAAAGTGGTGACAATAAACCCTGCTATAACTTTTGTAAAATCATTTTTTGTATATTTTTCAATTTTCTTTTCGAGAGTTCCGCCAGTATAGCTGTAAAGCAGTGCTCCCAGCTTTTCCATCCCGAATAGGAAAAAAGCCAGCCCTGCAAGAAGCATCAGAAAATGGTTCATTTTTTAGCCTTAAATATGAATTGTTCTGCCGATAGAATTAAGTGCAGCTTCAAGAGTTGCTTCACAAAGTGTAGGGTGGGGGTGGATCGATTCAATAATATCATAAACGGTCGCTCCAAGTTTCATAGCAGGAAGAAATTCCGAAATAAGGTCTGTCGCACCGTATCCTATGATATGTGCTCCTATGATCTTTCCTGTTCCCGATTCTGTTACAACTTTTACAAATCCTGTCGTATGATTTGAAGCAACTCCCTTTCCATTTGCACTGAAAGGAAATTTTCCAACCTTTATTTCAATTCCTTTTTCAATTGCTTCAAACTCCCTGTAACCTATTGATGCAATGGAAGGTTGACAATATATACATCCCGGATTAAGACGGTAATCTATCGGGTGAACTTTTATACCGGCAATTTGTTCAACAGTTACTATACCTTCATGTTCAGCTGTGTGGGCAAGCATTGGAGTAGCTATCACATCACCTATTGCAAAAACCCCTTCAACATTGGTTTTAAAAAGATGGTCTGTTTTAATAAAGCCTCTTTCATCAGTTTCTATCCCGGCAGTGCCAAGATCAAGATCATCTGTGTTGGGCGATCTTCCGACACTTGAAAGCACTTGATCAACTTCAATTTCTTTCCCGTCATTAAGTATCACAACCATTTTTGAATCTCTTTTTTCAACTTTTTCAACTCCGGCACCTGCATGGATCTTGATCTTTTTCTTTTTAAATTCCTTTGTCAGTTCTTTGGAAATTTCATGGTCTTCAAAAGGGATTATCGTTTCAAGAGCTTCAATTATTGTCACTTCAACTCCGAAAGTGCGGTATATATAAGCCATCTCCACACCAATTACACCGCCTCCTATCACAGCAATGCTTTTTGGAAGTTTTTCCTGAAAAAGTGCATGATCCGAGCTTATTATTTTTTCACCGTCAACGGCAAAAACCGGAATATCTTTCACTTTGGATCCGGTTGCAATTATTATGTTTTGGGCTTCAAATTCTGTTTCTCCGACTTTTACACTCTTTTTCCCGGTAAATTGAGCTATACCGCTGACAAGTCTTATGCCGTTTTTCTTAAACAGGAACTGAACACCTTTTCTGTTTTTGCTCACAGCATTTTTTGCATGTTCAATCACTTTTGTCCAGTCAAAAGAAGGTTCACAAATTATCCCCATTGACCCTGAACTGATTGCTGAACTGTAAGCCTCAGCAGCGGCTATAAGTGCTTTAGTGGGAATACAGCCCCAGTTAAGACAGGTTCCCCCGACATCCGATCTTTCGATCACAACAGGTTCCAATCCAAGCTGTGCCGCTCTGATGGCAGCAACATATCCACCGGGACCTGCACCAATAATAAGAAGCTTCACTTTTTCCATTTCAATCTCCCTGCTACCTTGTTGAATATATAAACTGTGTTTTCATCCTTTATCAAAATAAGTATTGCTGAAAGTGTCCCTCCGAAAATAAAAGTTACAAGAAGGAACGGGGTCAACTCCGTAAATATCCGGTTCAACAATCCCGGCAAAATGGAGGCTCCTGAAAAAATATCATATATCTTGTCTTTAAGAAAATATACCGGCACAGCACTGACAAAAGAGATCCCTAAAAATTTCAAACTGTAAACAATGGTTTCCTTAACCCCTTCGCTCTTAACTTTTCCGCTTTTTGTTAGCATCGCCATGAGTATAAAAGCAGAAACAGCAGCAGATACAGTTGAAGCAAGCGCGACACCTCCCCCTTTCATACTTTCAACAAGCAGAAGGGCAACAACAATGTTCACTATTACAGATACGATCCCGGCAACTGTGGGGGTAACAGTATCTTCCTGTGCAAAAAAAGCGGGGAAAAGGATCCTTGATATTGCAATGAAAAACAGTCCGCAAATATGAAAAAGAAGGGCGTAAGCTGTGAGTCTTACCGACTCATCGTCAAATTTTCCGAATTTAAAAAGAAGGGTCACAATTTCATACCGCATGATCAAAGTAAATATGGTTGCAGGAATCGATATCATTGCAGTAAGTTTTATCCCGAAAACAAGATTTTTGTTAAAGCTGTCCCAATTCCCTTTTTTTGCATCGGTTGACAGTTCAGGTAGAATTACGGTACTCAAAGAAACTACGAAAATTCCGAGAATAAGCTCCTCAAGACGGTTTGAAAACTGGAGAGAACTTACAATTCCCGTTCCTGCACTGTTCGCTATTCTGGTAGTTACAATTATATTTATCTGGTATGCTCCCATCCCAAGCATTGTAGGTGCAACAAGCCTTAAAACCTTTCTTACCCCCGGATGTGTAAATGCAGTCTTCAAGTTGGAAAAGGTTATCCCTATACCTTTTTTCATCATAAACGGGACCTGGAACAATGCCTGGATCAAACCTCCTGCAACAACACCGACAGAAATAGCTCTGGCAGGATTTGCAGTATATGGTGAAAGTACAAATGCAAAGGTTATGAAAGAGAGATTAAAAAGTACCGGAGTAAATCCGCTGGGACCAAAAATACCGAAACTGTTAAGTATCCCCTGTATTAATGCTGCAACAGAAATAAATGCAAGATAAGGGAACATTATCCTTGTTAAAAAAACGGCTTCTTTTGCAACATCTCCGGTCAGTTCAGGACCGAAAACATCAACAAGAAAACCTGAAAACACCATGCCTGCAAGAACCGTTCCAAAAAAAACTGTCATTCCGAAAGTAAAAACGGCACTTAAAAACTGAGCTGTTTCTTCTTTATCCCCTTTATTGAGATAACCTTTAAAAGTTGGAATGAAAGCAGCGGAAATTGTCCCTTCAGCAAACAACCTCCTTAAAAGATTAGGGATCAGAAAAGCTATCGTAAAAGCATCGCTTAAAGCAGTCGTACCCAAAAAAGCCGCCTTTACGATCTCCCTGAAAAGACCCAGAACTCTGGATACAAATGTAAAAACCACAAGTGTGGAACTGCTTTTAAGAATTGCTTTCCTGCTCAAAATAATCCGTCCAGACCCTTGGAGGGATCAAGGATATGCTGCTCCTCAACTGTTCTTTGCGGCTCAGAACCCGCATGAAAAAACATCCTGACCCCGTCATCGGCATCAGTTATAAGACCTGTTCTTCGGTCAATTCTTGCACTTACTACTCCGCTTGGCATTTCATAATCCACCGGAGGAACATTGGCAAGGTATCTTTCCATAAAATCTTTCCATATCGGAAGTGCTGCTCTGCCGCCTGTTTCAAGTCGTCCTATCGGTTTTCCGTGGTCATCATTTCCCACCCATACCCCGACAACAAGATTGGAAGAATAACCGATAAACCATGCGTCAAGATAATCGTTGGTCGTTCCAGTTTTACCGGCAACATGACGATTGCAGAATGTCCATCCTGACTCAGGATCATCCGGGTTAACTCTGCACCGGTAATTATTAAGGTCACGGGCTGAAGCTGCAGTGCCCCTGTTAATGACATCTTCGAGAGTTTTATTGACAATATATGCTGTCTGAGGTGTGATAGCATAGTTCTCTTCTCTTTTTGAAAAATAGATCAATCTTAGAAGTTTTTCCGGAGCGGAAATATAAGGGTCATAAAAAACAGTGTTATCCTCAAGAACTTCGCCGTATTTATCATAAACTTTTCTGATATATGTGGTATGGGGACTTCTACCCATGTTAGGAAAGTGGGCAAAAGCATCGGTTATTTCATCAATGGTCACACAACTCGACCCCAAAACACTTCCATACTCCGGTCTCATAGGACTTTTTACGCCGAACTCTTTTATTGCTTTTATTGCTTCACCGAGACCAACTGTCTGCAACACCCTTATAGCCGGAGTATTAAGAGAGCGGATCAGGGCTTCCCAGATCGTTACTTCGCCCATGAAAATATTTTCAAAGTTAGTTGGTTTAAAATTTGTGTCAACAACTGTTACCGGAGCATCAAGTATCATTGATGCCGGAGTAAGTAACGGTTGATTGCGACTTCCTTTTTCCAGTGCCATCGCATAAAATAACGGTTTTACTGCGCTTCCAGGCTGTCTGCACGCCTGTGTAGTTCTATCAAACTCACTGATCTCAAAATCAAAACCTCCCATCAGAGCTTTCACATATCCGGAATAGGGATCTTTAGCAATTATTGCAGCCTGCGATGCCGGTATCTGCTCAAGAACAAAGAAAAAATCTTCCGGCAACTCCTTATCAAAATCACGAAAATCCATAATATCCCTTGTTCCTTTTTTGTCCGTCGCCCTCACAAGGATAACATCTCCGGGGGAAAAAACCCTTTCAGTTGAGTTGACATTGACCCAACCCCCTGTAGGATTCCAGGGTTTTGCCCATTGTATATCTTCAAGATAGATCGATCTTTTAACCTCTCCAACCTGAACCACAGCTTCCCTTCTTTTTGTTTCAAGAACAACCCCCTGATAAAACACTCCGGGTTTTATGTTTTCTTCTGTTATAAGGCCAAAATGTTGCTCGTGCCTTTCAAGATATGTATCAAGATCATTTTCAAGGTCTATTTTATAAAGAGGGTTTGTAAGCTCTCCGTCAAATTTCCCCCCCGGTCTGAAGCTGTCTTGGGGACCTCTTGCATAACCCTGTCTCTTCGACAACTCCCTGATCCCCATGAAAACAGCTTCATGTGCAAAACGGGTTGCACGCATATCAACAGTTGTATAGACTGTCATACCTTCCCTGTAAAGCTTGTCCGCACCATACTTTTCTATAAGATGTCTGCGAACCTTTTCACTGAAATAAGGGGCTTTGTCCAAAAAGAGCTCTTTCTGGGGATTGGTTTCCATCGCCTCATTTTTTGAAGTTTCATACTCTTCTTTTGATATGTATCCATCATCCATCATCCTTCTTAAAACATAGTTCCTTCTTCTTGTTGCCACATCAGGATTGAGAATCGGATTAGCCGTTGAAGGAAACTTGGGTAGCCCTGCAAGAGTTGCCATTTCAGCGGTGGTCAATTCCCACACATGTTTGCTGAAATATCTTCTGGCAGCCGCTTCAACACCGTAAGAACCGCTTCCAAGGTATATTTCATTAAGGTACAGGTATAATATTTCCTCTTTTGTCAGATATTGCTCGAGCCTTATGGCAAGTATAATATCTTTCAGTTTTCTTTTCCATGTTCTTTCAGGTCCCACGAACGCTTTTGCAAGCTGCTGAGTTATGGTACTTCCTCCCTGTTTGATCCCTGTTGTCAAATATCTGAAACCGGCTCTCATCATGCCTGTTATATCTATTCCGCTATGGCTGTAGAAAGAATTATCCTCTCCCGCGACAAAAGCCTGTCTCAATTTTTGAGGAATTTTATCATAAGGGACAAGTATCCTTCTGTTGTCCTGAAAAAATTCTGCGATCAACTCTCCTTCATATGAATACACTTTCGTTCCTGCATCAGGCTTATAATCCGAAACTGTCGAGATCGAGGGTATTTCTGCCGAAATATTCTTATATATTGCAAAGGCAAGAATGAAAGCGATCAGGGTACCGGCAAAAAACATGACCGCCAGAATTTTAATTATTTTCTTTATTTTCCCTGAACTTTTTTTTACATTTTCTTTTTTTTCCGTCATTTTTTTTTCATCTCCGAACAACTGTTGGAACGCTTCCAGATAACAATCTCTTTTAAAAAAAATTATTCTTTTTACTATTTCTTCTTTGCTTAACCACATAAATGATGAAAATTCATCTGTCGGAACCGGTTCGTGCTCCTCATCTTTGAATCTGATAAGAAAGTATATCTGTTCCTGCCCGTCAAAATCACTCACAGCGGCAAGATCCTTGGGAAGCAAATACAAAAGAGGAGTCGTAAAACGATCAATTACAAGATGTTCTCCGCTCAAACCCGTCTCCTCTTGAACTTCTCTTATCACAGCCTCTTCCGGACTTTCATTTTCATCAATTCCACCCTGAGGAAGCTGCCATTCTCCGGGCAGATCTTTTCTTTCTCCGGCAAGTATCAACCCTGAACTGTTTACAATTACTGCGGCAACATTTTTTCTTATTCTCATTTATTCCCCATAGATGGCACAGGATTTTTCACTTTCCCACACCATTGTTTTGTCAACTTTTATATCTTCAGATATCCGTGAAACCTCTTTCACTGCATCATCAAATATGTAGCGGGCAATGTTTTCAGCAGTAGGATTTATAGCATCGAACGGTTTAACACAGTTAAGGTTCCGGTGATCCAGCTTATCTGTGATCTTTTTCAATATCCTGTCAACTTCTTTAAAATCCATCACAAAACCTGTTTCATCCAGCACATCCCTTTTCAGATAAAGTCTGACTCTCCAGTTGTGTCCATGCATGTTTTCACATTTGCCATTATAATTTCTAAGGTTGTGTGCCGAAGAAAAAAATATTTCTCTGTAAATGACATAACTCATAACAAAACTCCTTCGACTACGATCATTTTTGTTCCGGCTCTCCAACTTCATCGCCTAAAACCGAGGCTTTTACGATCACAACATTTTCAACAGGAACACCTTGATGCCCTTTTTTTGTTGAAGTTTCAACAGCCCCTATCGCATCAACAACTTCAAAGCCTTCAAGAACTTTTCCAAAAACAGCGTATCCATTAGGCTCATTGTAGTTCGGGTTAGGATCAAGCCTTTTTTGAGGAGAAAGGGTTATGTAAAACTGACTCGTGGCACTGTTCGGGATTCTTGTTCTTGCCATGGCGAGCACATATTTGTCATGAGAAATGAGCAATCTTTTTGACGTACGGCCGGACTCGTCAGTCACTTCTTCACTTGGCGGCATTTCAAGTTTTATGGGTGGACGGGTTTCTTTTTGAACCATATCTTTATCAAAACCTCCCCCCTGAACAACAAAGTTTCCTACAACTCTGTGAAAAATAAGCCCGTCATAAAACCGGTCTCTGACATAGCTCAGAAAATTTTCAACAGATACCGGCATTGCATTGCCGTAAAGTCCAAGCTTGATATTGCCCTTATTTGTTTCCAGCATAACCTCATGGGTAATTTCAAGCGGGTCAGGAGGAGCTTCTTCTTTCGTCCTGGATTTACAAGAATTGATAGAAAACAAACTTAAAAACAATAGAAACATTACAATAAAAATAAGAGATTTTTTTTTCATGTCATACCTCCTGCAAAAAAACTTTTATAAACTACCATAAAAATCAAAATCTTTCAAACAAATTAACAAATGTCTGAATGATTTTAAAAAAACTTGAAATTTATGTGATGTTTAAATAATGTGTTGTGAGAAAATTGACTGTTGTAAGAATGACAGACGAAATTTAAAATGTTAGACGGAGGACTCAATGGTTCTTAAAAGATTGATTATGCTGCTTATAGTGGCGGCGCTGGTTCTTCCAGCTTCACTGTTTGCATTTGATGACTGGGATGATTTTGAAGATGACGGATTTGGTGGATGGGATGATGATCCTCCCCGTGACGATCCTTTCGATGATCCTGACCCATTTGATCCTGAAGCCGATCTCGGCAGAAGAGAAGATGAAAGAAGAAGAGACAGCGATGCTGCCATGCAGGATCTTCTCGGAGGAAAAAGAGAAGAAGAAAAAGATGAGCTTGACATTCTTAAACCTTTTAAAGAAGAAGAAAAGCCGGTTGCCGCCGCTCCATCAGGTTTTAAACCGATTCTTCTCGTGAAGGGTGGATTTACTCTCTTTGGACAGTATCAGCACAAAAATCAGCCTACCGATCCTAAAGCTTCCACTTTAGGTCTTATGTTCGGTTCAGTTGACGAAGGGCTTCTTGGCGGTGAATATATGGGTAAATATGTCATTGCAAAAGGGACAATGAACCTTAGAACAGAAAATCCTTTCATATCGAAACCTGAAGTTGTCAACAATCCTCTTAAAGGGATGAACTACCACACCATCAATAGTGGACTTCATCACGGTCTTTATGAGCTGTATGGCGGGATCAGACTTTTTGACGGACTTACCATAAGAGCCGGTAAAATGATGCCTGAATATGGTCTAATAGACACACACCAGAAACTTGGAATGGGTTTTGCCAATCCTAACCTCACAAGAAGCCTCACTGTCGTTGAAGGTTACATCCCTGAAACCGATGAAGGCTTTGCTCTTGGATACAGAGGAACTTTCCGAAAGGATCATACCATTCTTGCAGGGTTCATGATTGGTACAGGAAGTGTAGCTTCTCCATGGTGGGAAACTGACAAAACAATGGGAATATATGGACGACTGGGGTATATGCATGAATATTTTCAGTTTGCAGTAGGTTTCCAGTATAGACAGGATTACTACAACAAGGGTGGAAATATTAAAAATCTTTCCCTTATCGGTATAGGTGTACATGCAAATGCCTCTATTGCCGGATTTGAAATGCCTGTCACTTTTGACTTTAACAACTTTGGAATGATAGAAGAGCAGCCCGGAGTTAAAATCAAAGCGGCACAGAATATCCTTCTTTCTCTTGCTCCCGGATATGCTTTCAGCTTTAAAAGTGACTGGGCGGACAAATTTGCTCTTGCTTTAAGATTTGACCTTGTTAACGGTGTTTATAAGTCAGGGGCTACACCGGCAAACTATCAACTGTTTGAAAACTACACAAACAGTGGCATGATTTTCAGAATTGGGGCTACAGCCAACTTTTTTGTTAAAGAGTTCAGTGGCATAGGTTCTTATGCCGGAATAACATTCCTGATGCAGCCTGGAAACGAAATTGCAAAAGCAACTCCTGCCAGACCTAAAGAAAATGACTATGGGTTTACAACTATAATGCTTTCTGCAGGTGCTCAGTACTGAGATCGAAAAATCCAATTATAAATTAAGGGGGCAAAAGCCCCCTTTTTTTTTGACTTTTAATTTTAATGCCGTACATTTTATATAGTGCTATGTTTTGTCAGTTTTTTATTATCAGGAGGAAAAGATGAAAAGATCGCTACTAATTATTTTGATACTCATTGTATCTGTTTTGTTTTCAGCAGTTTCTTGTACAAAAAAACAGCAGGTTGACAGAAAAGAACTTGTGGCTCAAATGGTCGAAGAAGGAAAGTATAGAGAAGCTAAACAGCTTCTGATCACTTTGAGAGGACAGTACCCTAATGACCCTAAACTTATTGAGCTTGCAAGGCGGACAGATGAAAACATTGCAAGGGAACTTTATGAGCTTTACTGGGAAGAAGCTGAAGAAAAAGGGGGATATAAGGATTGGATAGCCGCTATGATCAAAATGAAAAAGGTTGAAAACACCAACAGGGATATGGTCAATGAGTGGATAGAAAAAGCAACTCAGAAGTGTATAGATGCGGGTGAAAAACAACTTGACGATGCTAAACTTCTTGGACTTTTAAATCAGCTTGTGCAAAGATATCAGGTAATATCTCATAACGACAGACTGATGCTTATTACCATGTTCGTAAAAGATGGAAGGTTCCCTTTAAAAGAGTGGAAAGACACTTTCCTCACAAGATACCAAGAGCTTATGGACATGGACACCGAAGAATTTGTTGGATTTCCAAGACCTGCCGAATCTGAGAAAAAGAAATAAATTTATCCTCCACTAACTGGAGAAAAGATCTCTATATTGTCATCCTGGCTTATTTTTTCTGAATCCCATTTTGATCTTGGAACTATTTTGCCGTTTTTGACAATAGCAACAAAATCTTGGTCAATTTCCATTTCTTTCAGCATTTCAGAAATATTTTCAGCTTTCAAGTTCATTTTTTTTCCTTCAACGACCGGCATTTGTACCCTCTTATAAAAAAACCGGTTATTTCTTACCATCTTTAAAACAAAAATCAACTCTTTTTGTAAAAACATCTCTTATTTGTCAACCCTTTTAAAACTTATTGTTTTCAACATTTTTCATGTTTTTATGCAATTGATATTTGACAAAAATATTTTTTGAGCTAAATTGTATATAAGATTGTCATCTCAAGGAGGTGTGCTTTGGCCGAAAACAAAAAAAAGATCTTGATCGTTGATGACGACAAAGAACTGCTTTCCACTCTTGAAAAGTATTTCAGTTTAAAAGGTGTTTCGGCTAAAGGAGTTGAAAGTGCCGAAGCGGCTGAAAAAATTATTGATTCGGGTGAAATGTTTAACCTTATGATCCTTGACATTGTTCTTCCCGGAATAAGTGGAGTTGATTTGCTGAAAAAGATCAAACAGCAACATCCCGATCAGAAAGTAATCGTTATGACCGGCATGCTTTCTATTGAAAACACTCTTACCGCCCTGAAAGAAGGTGCCTCAGAGTATCTTTTGAAACCTTTTTCAAGTCTTGAATATATCTGGAGTGTTATTGAAGAGTATCTCTGATCTTTTTTTGCTCTGAAATGTTTTCAAGAACTTTTTCTTTCAATTTATTCATAAAATCTTTTTCAACATTTCTTTTAAGTCTTAAAACCGCATTCCGGAAAGCACTTTCATTGCTTCGCCCATGCCCTACCCCTATGAGGTGATTAACTCCGAGAAGAAATGCCGCCCCATAAAGATTATATTGAAATTTGCCCAGCGTTTCTCCGAAAATACCTTTGAAGAAAAAATTTCCTATTTTTCCCCACTTGGGAGGTGCAATTTTTGATCTCAACATAGTTCGGATGGTTTCGTTAAGACCTTCAACTGTCTTAAGAGTAATATTGCCGGTAAAAGCATCCGTTACCACAACATCTGCTTTAGGATCCACAAAAAGTTCATTGCCTTCAATAAATCCAATAAAGTTAAGATCGGTGGAGTTTCTTATCATGTTTGCTGACTCTATAACGAGACGACTCCCTTTGTTGTCTTCTGAGCCCACATTCAATATGGAAACAGCAGGTTTTTCCTTTCCCGTAATTAATGAGGAAAGCACCGCTCCGAGTAATGCATAGTCTCTCATGTTTTCGGGCTTAGGCTCAATTGTTGCTCCGAGATCCAACACAACAAGTTTGTGATTGGTAATAGAGGGATAAACTGTTGCAAGTGCCGGTCTTGAAACACCTTCGATCAGTCCGCTTTTAAAAAAACCGGTAGTAACAATTGCTCCGGTATTACCTGCTGAAAAAAATGCATCGCCTTCATTTTTAATCAAAAGATCCATAGCTTTATGAATGGAAGAATTCTGTTTTTTTCTGAACGCTATGGCGGGCGGATCATCCATCAATATCTCTTCTTCAGCATTTACAATATGGATATTCCGGGGAACACTTCCTTTTATTATGTTTTTGATCTCATTTTCGGAACCGGTAAGAATGATCTTTAAATCCCGCTGTTCTTTGCAAAGATCAAGTGCCGCACGAACAGGAACTTCAAGGGGAGAATCCCCCCCCATTGCATCGACAATGACAGTAGAAGTCATTTAATCTCAGGCTTCCTGAAGATCGATCACTTCCTTTCCCTTGTAATTTCCACATGATGGACATATACGGTGAGGGATAGTGGTTTCTCCGCATTTAGGACATGAATTTGTTTGAACAGGGTTCATTTTCAAGTGTCCGCCTCTTCTTTTTCTTGAACGGGATCTACAATTTTTTCTTTTAGGAACAGCCATTTAATCCTCCTCTAATACTTGCGATATTTTTGACTCACAATTACAGTCATGGTCATTTAGATCTATGCCGCATATTGAACAAACTCCCTTGCAGTTTTCATCACAGAAAACCGGATCAGGGATATTCATCACAAAAAATTCATTCAAAAAAGGGGCAAGGTCTATATGGTCTCCGCTATAGTGATAGTCAACACCATCCCCCTTGTCTTCAGGGAAAAGATAAAATTCTTCTGAAGCATCTGTTTCCACAGCAATATCGGCGGCACATCTTGCACATTGAGTTTCAAACTCAAAACCGCCTTTAAGTAAAAGAGAAACCGTTTCTCCTGCACGATAAAAAGTTGCAGTTACATCACTCTTTTTAATTGTCGCACCGTAGTTGAACGATTCTCCCGCAGGAACATCTTCGATCTTCTTTTCTTTAACGGTATCAGTTATTTCACTTAAGTACAGCTTCATGATCCAATGTCATGCACAAAAAATAACAGTGCGAAATATAGTCCGATTAGACTCTTTGTCAAGATAAAACCTTGACGCTGTTGAATATTTCAAAAAAATCGATGATTTGCAAAGTCTCCTTGCTATACTTCCTTGACGATTTCATTTTTTTCTGTTTTACTCTTTTTGACTTTTGGTTAAAGGGGTTTTTGATGTATATGATCTATCTTTCTTTTTACGGACACAAATATCATGGATGGCAGTATCAGGATAACGCTTTGACCATTCAGGAGATCGTTCATAAAAAACTTGAAGAGATATTAAAGGTGGAACTTCCCTATCCTCACGGTTGTTCCCGAACTGACACCGGTGTTCACGCACTTCAGTTTCTTGCTACACTTCCCAACCTTTACGATATACCTGCTGAAGCTTTGCAAAAAGGGTTGAACTCTCTTTTGCCTGATGATATAAGGATCAATAAAATTGAAAAACGGGATGGTTTTGTTGATGCCAGAGAACTTGTCAAGGGGAAACATTATAGATATCTGATATGTACAAAAAAAGTGGCATCTCCTTTTGCTTCAAATCTTTCATGGCATTCAGCATACGGTCTCAACATAGACGAAATGAACAAAGCAATATCCCAAATGACAGGAACAAAAGATTTTGCCAGTTTCATGTCAACAGGAAGCGATGTCAAAACAACTGTCAGAACTGTCAGTGATGCAAGAATTTTAAAAATGGACGATTATCTCATTTTTGATTTCAAAGGTGACGGATTTCTTAAACATCAGATCAGAATAATGTCGGGAACACTAATTGCTGTGGGAAGAGGAAGGATCAAAGGTTCGTCAATATCTGAAATAATTGAGGCAAAAGATAGAAACCTTGTGCCTCACACACTGCCCGGGAAAGGTCTTTTTCTCTACAAACTTTTTTATTCAAAAGATGAAATGGATAGATACCGGTTTCCGGACAGCTTCAAAGAAATAATCTGGTAGCTTAGAGGATTTCCTTAAAAATTTGGAGATTTATTTTTTTTTCTGTACAATAGCTTTCCGGACATGCCGGAGGAGAATGAATGGATAAAACAAATAGACTTGAAAAAAATTTTCTTGAATTTCCCTATGAGCTTTTCAATGTTGTTTTTTCCCATAAAAGTTTTGTTGATATAAACAGACTCAATGTTTATGAAGAAAATGAGGCAAAACATTACATAAAAAACTACGGGTATGATCTTGATAATCCGCAGGCGAAAACAAAAGTTACCGCCATCATAAATGAAGCTAAGAAGTTTATACAGAGCTATCTTCTGGAAGATCCTGAAGGGAAGGCTCCATCAATAGTGATACCGCCTGATATTCTTTACAATGACGACCCTGTAAACTTGATCATAGCGGCATCTCAAAAGGAAAAAACGCTTCACCAGTCATGGGCTTGTGCAATTTTGAGGATAGCGCACACCATTACCCATGTTGATAACGATCTGAGCAAATATTTTATGCCCGGAATAAAAAGACAGATCTTTTCAAGATTTATGGAACACCTCAGAGTTACGAGACAGGGACAGTATGTATTAGGCGATGAAAAAAACGGCAGTGGCGAATTGAAGCTCAAAATGTTTGAGATGAAAAATGAAAAAAGCCGAGAAAGCCTTATAATGAAACTTCTTCATAAAGCAGAAAATGTAACATCAGATGTTTTTGACAGAATAGGAGTGAGAATAGTCACTTTTAACAAGCTTGATGTCATAATGGTGCTGAAATATTTATCAACGAACCATGTAATTTCTTTTGCAAATATTAAACCCAGCCGGACAAGGAACAATTTGATAAATGTTCCTCACTTTCTTCAGGGTATCGAAGAATTGAAGTCACATGAACTTGCTAACTGGACAGAAAATGATGTCGTTGATTTTCTTGAAAGATATCTCGTGCTGCCACCTGAAGAAAAAACTATCCACACTGACAAGATCCTTAAAGAAAACAATCCTTATTCTTCAACAATGTACTCATCCGTACAAATTACCGTAAGACAGCTCATAACTATAAATGACCCTTTCAATCTCAATTTGACATACAGATTTTTCTTTCCTTTTGAGATACAGATACTTGATGAGGAAAGTTATAATGAAAGCAGAACCGGAAGAGCAAGTCACGAAGAGTATAAAAAAGGGCAGATTTCTTCGGTGAGGCGGAGAGTGCTCAAAAATGTTTTGAAATACCACGAGTCAAATTCATGGAAAAACAACTGCAAAAAAGGAGGAAACGATGAGTCTTGAAAACAAAAAGATCCTTATGATCATCGCAAACGAAAATTACAGAGACGAAGAGTTTGAAATTCCCTACAAAAAATTTGTTGAAAATGGAGCGGAAGTTACTGTTGCCAGTTTAAAAAAAGGGAAGGCAACCGGCATGTTCGGTTCAGAATTTGATGTAAAAACAGATCTTTCTGAAGTTGATACAGCCGATTACGATGGAATTATTTTTATCGGCGGAATGGGTGTTCCATCTGTAAGATCTGATGAAAGAGCAATTGAAATTGCAGCCAAAGGTGTTGATAGAAAAGTTCTTGCCGCCATTTGCTGGGCACCGACAATACTTGC
>SLGQ01000242.1 GCA_007136595.1 Candidatus Sumerlaeota bacterium
AGACGACAGGACAAAGCAGGTGTTATGGGTATCTTAGAGCCTGTTAAGAGCAGGTTCGCAGCTATCGTCGAGCTTGAAGTTGACGTAAATGATTGGGTACATTGGGCGTTTCAGAACAATATGCCACCCGAACTGATAGCCTTTATCCGCTACAGACCTAATTTGCTGCACGACTTCAAGCCGACATCCGATATCATCAATACACCTAATCCGAGAACAGTAGCTTATGTAGGCAATATGCTTAATGCCGGGATGCCTGAAGGGTTAGAATATGAGTTAATCACAGGTGCAGCAGGTGAAGGTTTCGCAGCAGAGTTTATAGGGTTTCTTAATACTTATAAACAACTGCCTAACATTCCTGAACTGCTGAAGAATCCTGATACTTCTATCGTACCTTCAGAGCCTTCAATGGTATTTGCAGTATGCGGTGCATTAGCACACAATGCCAAGCCTGATAACATCGAAGCTATCTTTCGTTATTCGGAAAGATTACCTGCCGAGTTCCAGATATTGTTAGCTAAAGATATACAACGTAAGAATCCGGCAATAACATCAACGCTCGCATTCACTAAGTGGGCAAGCTCGCATTCAAATATAATCCTATAAGGAGGAGATTATGGCTATTCAAGATAAAGCAATGCTCGTTCATCTGAATATATCAACGTGGACGGCACGTAAGTTCGACCCTAAAGTAACTAAAGAGATAGAAGATAACTATAATGCTAACGACTCAGGTCGTTACAATAAGATACTGATAGCCGGTGAACATCTGGCTAAGATACAGAAGATAGCTTCTGCTGCACGTGTATATCATTATGAACATACATTAGCTTGGAATGATAACGGTGGCAGGTTATTGTCTGCTGACATCTACTTCGATTATGTATCTGCAATGGATAAGTTTCAGAATGAACTAACTACGCAAGTTTCAAGGTTCATTAATATGTATCCCACATACATAGAAGAAGCTAAGTCAAGGTTAAAAGGAATGTTCTCTGAAGAAGATTACCCGAGCTTGGAAGATCTTAGACAGAAGTATAAGTTTACCGTAAGCTTCAATCCTGTACCGGATGCACAGGACTTGAGGATACAACTTAACCAACTCGAGAAAGAATCTATCAGACAGTCTATTATGGAACAGGTAGATAACTCAACCAAGACAGCTATGACTGATATTTGGAATAGGCTGCATGGTGTTGTAGAACACATGATAGAAAGACTATCGGATGCAGATAACAAGTTCAAGAATAGTCTTGTAGATAACATCAAAGAGTTATGCGAGATATTGCCCAAGCTTAATGTAGCAGGTGATGAAAGACTAACCGAAGCTATTAAGGAAATTAATGACAAGCTCGCTAACCTTGAGCCTGACAATCTGCGTAAAGATAAACAGTTGCGTTCACAAGCAGTAACCCACGCTAAAGAGATTCTTGAGAAGATGAAACACTATGCGTAAAGGAGGCACTTATGAATGCCTTACAGAAAATAACTAAGGCAAGAGCAGGACTTGTTCTAAGCTCGCCTTTCTTTGCAAGCATTGCATTGAGACTAAGACTGAAAGAAGATACTGAACAAGACGGAGTTTATACTGATTCGGTTGTGCTGGGATATAACCCTGCACGTATCGACAGTTTAACCGTAGAAGAAGTAAGAACTATAATTGTTCACGAAGTATTACATATAGCTCTATTACATCCGTTCAGAAGACAGCAACGTAACTATAGGAATTGGCAAGTAGCTTGCGACTATGCAATCAATCCGATGGTAGAGAAAGCTGGACATAGATTACCGGAAGGTGCTATATACAACTCAAGATTTGAAGGTCTTGATGCTGAAACAATATACGCTATGCTTGATCAAAAGAGTCAACCAAGCTCCGGTAAAGATAACGAGTCGGACAATCACGGTAAAGAGATAGGTGATGTTAGAGATTATGTCCCTAACGATAGTCAAGATAAAGACAATAAAGCTGATACCCCTGAGCAAGGCTATGATGAATCTGTTATACAGAGAATGCAGGAAACAAAGATACAGGTTAGTCAAGCTGCGAAGGTAGCTCAATCTCAGGGTAATATGCCCGGGTTTCTGGATAGAAAGATTAAAGATATTCTTAATCCTAAGTTACCTTGGCAGGAGATATTGGCAAGGTTCGTTACGGAACATTCCAAGAATGACTATAACTGGATGAAGCCTAACAAGAGATATATGTACAGTGATATTTATCTTCCTGATACTGATGATCCCAAGCTCGGTTTTATTGCAGTGATAGTAGATACGAGTGGTTCTATTCGTCAGAAACAACTTGACGTATTTGCCGCAGAACTAATGTCAATTCTAATGTCATATCCGAGTACAGAGATAGAGGTAATATACGTTGATACTAAAGTTGCAGGGACGCAGACGATTAATCCTAACGAGCTTGAGCTTAAAGCTAAAGGCGGTGGAGGCACGGACTTCAGACCGGGATATAAGTATATCGATGATAATAATATCAATCCGGTATGTGTCTTGTATTTCACAGATGGTTATTGCTTTAGATTTCCTGAAGAAGAACCTGACTATCCTACGCTATGGATAATCACAAGTACACGTGAGTTCAATCCTCCCTTTGGTGAGGTTGTATCTCTAAATCAATAAGACGTATAACAGGAGGTAACAATGAGTAAATATTGGTATACTTACAAATGCAAAGATGGGTCAGAAGTATCCTATCCGGACAAACCAACAAAGGCAATGATGGAAGCGGACGGATATGTTCCGGGAACGCTGAAAAGACAAGAAGTCAGGCAAAAGAAAGGAGGTAAATAATGGGACGTAAAAGTAAAGTTGAAGAGTCAGTGCTTGATCTGATTGAGCAAGCTCACAAAGAAACCGCAGAAGCAGAAGAAGAAATATATCAGCTTGAAGATAAGATTCATAAAACTAATCTGACTATTTCAAGTATCAAAGCTGCAATTAAAATACGTAATGAAATGATAAGAAAATTGATCGAGGTACTACCGGAATCAAAAGGAGAGAACAAAGGAGAACAGAATGACACTAAGCAAGTTCACGGTAACGAGTAACTTAGACCCTAACGTAATGCCTAAAGGAGGAATATGGTGCTTTATCGGGCTTCCTAAGCGTGGTAAGACGCATAACTCCGCAAGGTTTAATCCAAGTTCGGATAGAAGTAAGACTTTGTATATCGACCTTGAGAATACTATCTTGAGATTCCCTCAACATAGTGGTACTAAAGTATTGCCTACTGCATATTATTTACCCCCTAAAAGAGACAAGCTCGATGCTGCCGGTAAGAAGATCCTTAACAGTAAGAATGTACCGGAACAAGAGATAGTTCCTCTAACACAAAGAGGATACTGTATCAACGGAGAAGATAAACCTCTCTTCTCTATAAGAGAAGTAGTAACTATCTTAAAAGCTGCATCAGCTAATGGTGAACTCAAGGAATACGAAAGTATTGTAATAGATACTGTAGATGTACTACAAGACTTAATAGAGGCTCACGTTATAAATGAGTACAACAAAGAAATGAAAAGCGTACAGGGACGATTAGCACGTGGTCTTGGTGAGATAGGAGAAAGAGGTACGGGTTGGGATAATGCAAAGAAGCTACTCTTAGAAATACTAAACGATATTTATCAGATAGCTCAGAGACATCAACTCGAACTTATATTCTTGATACACTCTAAGACTACGACTCAGTTACCTGATGGTAAATCACAAAGAGACCCTGCAATAAGACCAAGTACTTCGTTAACCTTGTTTGGTATGGTTGACATTATAGGGTACGTAGATAGAGTAAGTACACATAAATCTGATGGAGATGACGACTATACTGTAGCAAATGGACTACAATATACAGTCAACTTCAAGACATATAGTGAGGAATTAACAGGAGGTTCGAGGTTCGAACATCTTGTCAACAAGATAGTTCCTTTTAGTTATAAAGAAATAAAAAAGGAATACGAACAATCAATTAAGACAAACAAAGAAGGAGAAAGTAATGGCTGAAGAACAAGTAAAAAGCGGTTACGGAAGACGAGGTACAAGCTTTATTAATCTTGGTATAAACCAATGTTTCATTAAAGACATTCAACCAAGTAAGTATTCGGAAGGATATGATTACAGATTCGACATCACGCTCGGTTTTCCGAATGTAGAGTACGAAAGAACATGGAGACCGGGATTTAAATTCAAGAGAAATGTAACTACGAAAAAGTTGATTAGTCCTGACCAATCACCTGTGAAAAGTTTCTACAGGTTTGTAGATCAATTAGGGCTATCGAGCTTGAGCCTGAATGAGAATGGTGAAATAGTATTCGATACCGGTGAGGTTTGTGAAGACATAGTAGGATACTTGAAAACCAAATTACGCATGGGAGATGAAGAGATTCTCTATGTTTGTTATATTGAACCCAATTATAACAAAAATACCGGTAAAACATATCAGAGAATAGTATGTGTTGGAGATCCTACTAACTCGGCAGCTATTGCGCAGTTCGAGAATTGGGTACAATACATTGAGGCAAATCAAAACAATACATCGAATCATCAAGATAACTCAGAGTCGTCTGAGCCTGATACATCAGATATCCCGTACTAATGTTTCCGGTAACGGTAAGGAGGGAGGAGGTAGCTTCTCTCTCCTTTTCTTTTTTCAACATAAGATAAGGGGGTACAATGTATTATGTAGAATATGCGCTTATCAATCCCTCTATGCGTAACCAATTAATCGAGAAGGACAAGTTCATGAAGCTTGCAATAGCTAAAGGTTCGGTAGAAGTAGGAGCTATCCCCGTTTATAATGGAGTATATTACTATGATGATATGATTAAGGTACACTTCGATAAGTACAATTCAATTAAGAAGTACGAAGGTAAACTTTACATAGATTATATTCCTGTAGATATAGACAAGGGTAGTAACTCTGATAGCTATACACTGACTAAGTTACGAAGAATGTTAGACAGACTTAATTGTATAGGGTTATCACGTAGTTCGTTTCAAGTATACTTCTCAGGATCGGGCTATCATATAATGATTAGTAATAAAGAGTTCGGGTTTCAACCGTCTAACGAGCTTGCAATACAGGTAGAAGGTACGATGAAAAGTTTAGGGTTATTAGAAGACCCTTCGGTGTTGCGTAAAACTGCACTGATTAGGAGTCCTCATACGATTAATGCAAAGCCCGGGGTAAACCTATTCAAAGTACCATTGACTATGGACGAAGCTTACGACCTTAGTGTAGAGGAAATTAAAGAGATAGCTTAGAGTCCGCGCTTAGATTTCAAGTACC
>SLGQ01000049.1 GCA_007136595.1 Candidatus Sumerlaeota bacterium
ATAAAGCTGTTCTTGATAATGCTCCGACTGCAATAATGATCCATAAAGATATGAAGTGGATATATGCCAACAAAGCTGTTGGAGAAATATTCGGTATTGATGCCGGTGGCATAATAGGAGCTGACATTTTTAAATATGTTGCACCTGCCCAGAAAGAAAAAATAATGGAAAATGCGGCAAAAAGGGCAAAAGGAGAGAAAGTTCCCGACAGATACGATATTTCCGTGGTGACGGAACATGGTGAAGAGAAACACCTTGATGTAAAAATTTCTCCTGTCCTTTTTCAGGGTGAAAAAGCGATGCTTATTAACTGTGTTGATATTACTGAAAGAGTTTTTGCAAAAAAAGAGCTGGAAGAGAGAGAAGAGTATTTAAGAACAACTTTGAATTCGATAGGAGATGCTGTAATTGCAACTGACAAGGATGGAAAAGTTACTATGATGAATCCTCTTGCTCAGACTCTTACCGGTTGGAGCTGCGGGGATGCGGAAGGTAAAGATCTTGAAGAAGTTTTTAAGATAGTAAATGCATACAGCAGAGAGAAAGTTGAAAATCCGGTGAGTAAGGTTCTCAAAGCGGGAAAGATAGTGGGGTTGGCAAATCATACTGTTCTTTGCAGCAGATCGGGGAAGGAATATCAAATTGCTGACAGTGGTGCACCGATTAAAAACAATGAAGGGGAAATAACCGGAGTTGTTCTTGTTTTCAGAGATGTTACAGAGCAGTACCTGCTTGAAGAGCAACTTAAACAAACGCAGAAAATGGATGCGATGGGTCAACTTGCCAGCGGAATTGCACATGACTTTAACAATATGATAGGCGGTTTGATGGGGAATGCCGAGTTGCTGAGCGATCTGGCAGGGAAAGATTCTGAATTGTCTGAATATATTGATAATATAAAGAATATATCTGTCAGAGCGATAGATCTGACGAAGAAACTGCTCCATTTTTCAAGGAAAAGTTCCAAAGATCACCAGTTGATATCAATGCACAGTCTTATCGATGATACTTTAAGTATAGTTAAGACGGGAATAGGAAGAGGAATAACTGTCTCAAAAAATTACTGTGACTGTGACCCGGTAATAAAAGGTGATCATTCCCAACTTCAGAACGGGTTGATAAATCTTCTTTTCAATGCAAGAGATGCAATGTCGGGGAAAGGGGAGATAGTAGTTGAAACATCCATCGTGGATATCAGTGAAGATACTGTAAATACACTTCTTTTAAGACAGGGAAAATATGCTGCCATATCTGTTGTTGATAAAGGTTGCGGAATAGCTCCCGATATGATTGAAAAAATATTTGAACCATTTTTTACTACCCGCGAAAAAAGTGCGGGAACCGGTCTTGGACTTGTTTCTGCCAACAAGGCTGCAAAAGATCATTCGGGAACTTTGGCTGTTGATTCAAAAGTGGGGGAAGGTTCGGTTTTCACCCTTTATTTGCCGCTTTCTAACGGTTCATAATGAAAAAATAAATGATCCCGGTTATGAATGTTCCCAATGCCGCCTTTATAAGAAACGGATAAACTTTTCCGAGAGTAGTTTTGTAGTAGTCGGTAGTTATTATCAGACATAGATGCATCGGAGAAATTAACACGCCGCAAAAACCTGCAGTGTATGCCAGAAGAATAAGATTCATCTGAGGAACATTGTCAACGATTAAAAACGGAGATAAAATAGGGAATGATATTGAAACAAAACCGATAGTTATCCCTGTAAGTATTCCGCATATCATCGGTATGGCAATAATGAATATTTCAATCCGGTATCCTTCCATTGCAACATAAAGTTCTTTTGCCACCCCTGAATTTCTTGTGATAGAGTCAAAAAAAACCATTCCTGAGACGAGAAATATAAGATATAGAGTTTTCTTTCTCAATATGAAGGGAAGTATATGTTTTGCAAGTCTTCTTTCTTTGATCACGAAAGCTGTGACAGAAGTCAAAACGGCAATGGGAAGCGGCACTTTAAATGCCATTGATAATACGACAGCCATTATTATGGGCCAACTTATGACAAGAAGTTTCCCAGGGTTTTCAGAGGTTGCAAGTTCAGGAATGTCAGTTTTTTTCCTTTTGAATAACATCGGAAATCCCCATACTGTCATGACTATGGTCATCGGTCCCATAACTGAAAGAATAAGTAAAGGAGGGGCGTTTAAGACAGTTATTACCCAGGCAAGACCGGCATAAAGAGGAAAGAAGTATTCCCATATATGTCTGAACCAGTAGTTGACAGCCATTTTTTCAGGGTTTGTGTGACCGGGAAGAAGTTTGTCAACAAAAGGTGCCGAAATAAGCGATCCTCCCGGCATGGGAAGAAATCCGATAAAGGCGGCACTTGCAGCGGCTGCCATTCTGTTATCTCTGAAAACTTTAAGAAAAAGGGCGGACATCCGGTTGAAAAATTTCCCTTTTTCCATCAATTCTCCAAGAAGCATGACAGAAAGGATAATGATGAACAGATCCCGGAATTTAGTGTTAATGAAAGAGTTTATCCAGTCGCCGGAAATTTCCGTTCCGCCAAGTCCGAAAAGAAGTCCAAGGACAACAGCACCTGCGGGGAGAACGATTTCAAGACGGATGTTCTTTGCGATCATAAGTGACATAGCAATTACGGGAAGAGATATTTTAAGCCATATCAAGGTTCTCTCCTTAAAACAGTTTTGACGGTAAGATAATACAGGAAAGTGGAAATGAGTAAATTTTTTTTGCCGTTTGACACTTGACTAATTGGAAACATGCTTATAAATAGGTGTGTTTCCGACAGAAAGGCGTTTGGAAATAACGGTATTTGTTAACCTTTTCATAGATTTAGGAGGTAGAAATGAAACTCAGACCTTTGAATGACAGAGTGATCGTCAAAAGAGCTGAAAGCGAAACAAAAACTGCAGGCGGGATCATTATTCCTGACACAGCAAAAGAAAAACCCATCGAAGCTGAAGTAGTTGCAGTAGGAAACGGAAAACTTATGGAAAACGGCAGCCGCCAGGAAATGCAGATCAAGGAAGGAGACAAGGTCCTTTTCAGCAAGTACAGCGGAACCGAAGTAAAGATCGAAGGTAAGGATCACCTTATACTTAGAGAAGAAGATATTCTTGCAGTAGTTGAATAATTGAAACATTTTCACAGGAGGAAAAAATGAGTGCAAAAAACATATATTTCGATCAGGAAGCAAAAACAAAAATTCTCAAAGGAGTAAACAAACTTGCTGACACAGTAAGAATTACTCTCGGACCTAAAGGACGAAATGTTGTGATAGAAAAATCTTTCGGTGCTCCCAAAATTACAAAAGACGGTGTCACTGTTGCTAAAGAGATCGAACTTGAAAATAAAGTTGAAAACATAGGCGCCCAGCTTGTTAAAGAAGTGGCATCAAAGACAAGTGATGTGGCAGGTGACGGAACTACGACAGCTACAGTTCTTGCTCAGTCAATAGTTAAAGACGGATTCAAATATGTAACTGCAGGATACAGCCCGATCTATATTAAAAGGGGTGTTGATAAAGCTGTTGCAAAAGTTGTTGAAAAGCTCGACAGCGTTTCTAAAAAGATCTCCACTTTTGATGAAATAGCCAGTGTTGCCAGTATTTCTGCAAATAACGACAAAGAGATCGGTAAGATCATTGCAGAAGCGATGGATAAAGTGGGTAAAGAAGGTGTCATTACAGTTGAAGAAGCAAAAGGTATGGAAACTTTTCTTGAAACTGTTGAGGGTATGCAGTTCGATCGCGGATATTTAAGCCCTTACTTTGTAACAAATGCTGAAAAGATGGAAGTTGAAATGGAAAATCCTTTCATCCTAATTTATGACAAGAAAGTTACATCTCTTAAAGATATGGTTCCTCTTCTTGAAGGTGTTGCAAAATATGGCAAACCTCTTCTTATTATTGCTGAAGATGTTGAAGGTGAAGCTCTTGCAACTCTCGTTGTAAACAAACTTCGCGGTGTTCTTAATATTGCCGCTGTAAAAGCTCCCGGTTTCGGAGACAGAAGAAAGGCAATGCTTGAAGATATCGCAATATTGACAGGTGGAACTTTCATAAGCGAAGACCTTGGTTATAAACTTGAAAATTCTACCATTGAAATGCTTGGAACAGCAAAAAGAGTTGTCATAGATAAAGATAACACAACAATAGTTGACGGTGCCGGAAAAGAAGAAGACATTAAAAAGAGAGTTGCTCAGATAAAAGGACAGATCGAAGAGACGACATCTGATTACGACAAAGAAAAACTTCAGGAAAGACTTGCAAAACTTAGTGGCGGAGTTGCCGTTATCAATGTTGGAGCCGCTACAGAAGTTGAGATGAAAGAGAAAAAAGACAGAGTTGACGATGCACTTCATGCTACAAGGGCAGCAGTTGAAGAAGGTATAGTTGCAGGTGGTGGAACAGTTCTTCTCCGTTGCAAAGAAGTTCTTAAAGATGTGGATGCCGAAAATGACGATGAAAAAGTGGGTGTTGAGATCATATCCAAAGCACTTGAAACACCATGCCGTCAGATAGCTGTCAATGCAGGTGTCGATGGAAGTATAGTCATTGATAAAATTATGAAAAATGAAGATTTTGATTACGGATACGATGCCGCCAGAGATGAGTACAAAAACATGATAAAAGGTGGAATAATCGATCCTACAAAAGTGACCAAAAACGCACTTATGAATGCTGCAAGCATAGCATCCACGCTTCTTACAACTGAAGCTGTCATAGTTGATGCTCCAAAGAAAGATGGCGAGCCGGCAATGCCTGATATGGGAGGCATGGGCGGAATGGGTGGAATGGGCGGCATGATGTAGCCTTTTATTCCATATTTAAGAGTTTTAATGTCTGATAAATAAAATCCCAGTAACAAATAACAAAAAAAGTTGCCCGTGTGGTTTTTTATGCCCACAAAAATGATGTGGCAACGGATGAAGTTGATAAAGAAATTGTTATTGATCCTGATGAAATAGCTTTCATTATCAAAAAAGACCACTCTGTTTTATTTGCACCGGATTAGTTAAGAGTGTTTTTAATTTCAAGAACTTTTTCAAGAGGAAGCTCTGTTGCATCACTAACATCAGAAGGACTCAATCCCATAAGAAGAAGTTTTCTACAGGTTTCCAAAGCTTTAAGAAAGGCTCCTTTCTGGATGCCTTTTTCGATACCTTTCTGGATACCTTTCTGGATACCTTTCTCAATACCTTCCTGTCTTCCTTCCTGTCTAAGTCTGTCAGCAAGTGAAATCATTTTAACCTCGACATCTCTGTCAACATTAACTTCATCTCTCATTATACGCATGAACTCCTCCTTTTCAAGTC
>SLGQ01000026.1 GCA_007136595.1 Candidatus Sumerlaeota bacterium
ACAGTTAAAAAACAATTGAGTTCATTTTATAACTGTTTACGGGGAGGCCCTCGCACCGCAAGTTGTGAGTTGTGAGTTGTGAGTTGTGAGTTGTGAGTTGTGAGTTGTGAGGATTATTGAACAACTTTCTGAAAGTCAAACTTAATTCAGATTTTATCGACATAAAAATCATTGTATCTCCTGCCACCCTTAAGCAATACATCCGAAACAACTTCTAAAAAACCTTGCGGTGGACAGAAATTGAATGGCATGTATCACAAAAACTGAAAAAAGTTATCATTGCTCATCGCAAAAGTCAACAAATAAATGCTGTTTTTTTGCTTTTCTGCCATCAAGGGAACCTAACCCTAACTAAAGATTTTGTTATATCGAGTGCTTGGAAATATATTCTGTAAAATGTATTTCAATTAAGCTGTCAGAGTTTTACATTTCAATTATATACTCTGCCGCCAAGAACATCATCATTTGTTTCATATTGTTTATCGGGACCGGCACTTCTTACAATGAATCCGGGACCGGTTCTGCCAGGGACAGGGTTTGCTTCCTCAACAATATACGGAGTTATCCAGAGATCTTTTGATGTGTCTCTTCCTTCTGCTTTTGACTGCATTTGTCTCTTGATGTATTCTGCCCACTCATATTCCGACAAATAAGGGAGTTTCCCGTTATTTAAGATAACCTTTTCTGTATGAATGGTATGAACTATGGAGTTAACTTCGTGCTGTGTGAGGGTGATCTTTACCAGATTCATCAAATATGTCATCTGTTCACCGCCGATCCCCGTTGCCTGATTTAAAATGAATACTGTTACCCCTACTCCTATTAATTTGACAAACATGATTCTATCGCCTCCTTACCTATCTGTAAAGCTCTTTCATTAAGAACTGCATCAAGCTCTTTTCCGCTGAAAAGGCTGTGACCGATAACTTCAAGAAACTGTTCTTTTGTCAAAGTTCCAACTGTACAGTCTGAAACCGCTTTTACTTTTGCTGTTCTGGGAATTTCTTTAACAAGTGCAATTTCTCCGAAAAAACCTCCCCTTTCAAAAGTTTTATCAATGATTTTAGCATCACCGTCTTTTCGTGTGATATGTACTGTCCCGTCAATTATGACATAAAATTTATCGCCTTTGTCACCCTGATCAAAAAATACTTTTCCTGCCTCGATCTTTTCGATCTCAAGTCTTCTTATAACTGACGATATCTGCTTGGGGCTCATGAAAGAAAAAAGAGGAATGTTTACGAGCAGTTTCCCCAGTCTTATCATGTTTGTAACTTTTTCTTCCCCTCCCGCTGAGGCAACTACAAATTTTTCAAATGATTCTCTGTTCATTTCAAAAACCACTGTGGGTTTTGCGGCAACGACACTTGCAGTACGGGGCACCTTTTCAATCAAGGCTATCTCTCCGAAAGAATCACCTGTTTCAAGTTTTTCAACTGTTTTTTCCCTTCCGCTGAAATCTTCAACGACAACATCCGCTTCTCCCGAAACAATAATGTAAAAACAGTCACCGGCAGCTCCCTGCTGGATGATTTTCCTGCCACTGCTGAAACGATGAAGTTTAATGTGTGAACAGAGCAACAGCAATTCATTTTCATCAAGTCCTGAAAAAAGTGGTATCAACTGCAGAAAAGCTGCAACTTGAGCTTTTTGGGGAACTTTTTTTGATGTTATCTGATCTGCCAGATTTCTCATTCTGGTAACCGGGGTCTTTACCATACTGTTTATGTTTCCAAGAACTACCGTAACTGCTCCGATAGCCAGCAGCAATAACGGCAACACTATAAATGACAATGAAATTGCAATGAGGAAAAGTGTCAACCCGCTTTCTGAAATTGTGGCAGCTAAAAGATGGCTCAATGTTGAATTGGCAACATACCAGGAGTAGTTATATGCCGCATAAAGCCACAAAAGCCCCAATGCGGAAAGAAGTATCAGTCTGTCAGTTTCGGCAGAACTTTTTTTAAAAGTCAAAATATCTTTCATGAATCTGCGACGGAGAAAAGTTGAAGTTTTTCCATCCCCTTTGACAAAAAAGTTGGCAAGCATTGCAAATGGTGTTTTCAACAGTGGAGAAGCAACCCATAAACCTATCGCTACAGATACCACATGAATTACTGCCATTCCTTCTCTGAAAAATCCGTACCGCCACAAAATCGATGCAACCCCTGCAATTGCAAAAGGGATGAGGATCTTCATAGCGTAATGAAAAGTTGCAACTCCCCTCCCCTTAGATACAACAGGGATTGAATTTACCCATAAAGAAGGTATTCCGAATTTAATTCTGAAACAAATGGGGAACTCAATATCTTTTGCAGAAAGTGCTGCACCTGAAAAAAGTGATGTCAGTGACTGAACTGAAAAAACCACGATAACAATGAACAATATTGCAACAAGATATGAAATACCTGAAGATAAAGATTCGGGGGTCAATTCCCTTAGAATATTTATTCCTCTTAAATGTGGTTGAAAAAGGGATGCCAATGAGAGGATAAGAAGAAATATGAGTCCCGGTATTGACGAAAGAAATCTGCCGGTAATTTTAAAAAATGGATTGGGCTTTACCGTTGTTAATTTTCTGCTGAACTCAAAAGGGGCATTTTTTCTTTTCAATGAAGTTTTCAGCACCTTGGAACATTCAACATCAAAAAGTTCCACCTTGTTAAGACGATCGAGCAGAGAAATCAACCTGTTAAATACCGCTGTATCACCATTGTTCAAACGGGAGGAAATAATATCTGCCAAAGTTGATTCTCCGTTAAAACCGGATATCAATCCAAATTCGGCATCATCAATTTTAACAAATCTCCCTTCATACTGAACAAAATGGATATCAGGTGCAAACTTGGTCACCGTTGCACCCTCGATCAGCCTCGGCTTCATCTGCTCGATGTCACCCTTACAAAATTGTGCGGTCATATTATTCTCCCGGAACTTATTCTAAAAAATACAAAAAATATATTATTTTGTTCCTATATTATGTCAAGAAAAGGGGTGCAAATAAATACCGGTATGATTTTTGCAAAACGCTGTTATTTATGATATTGTGGGTTGTTTTTTTCTTTCTTGAGGGTGTTTTTTGGGGATTGATATTAAAGTAAACAAATTTCTTGTCGAAAGGATGGGTTTTGTTCCCGATCTGGGGAAACTTTCTTTTGTTGCCGGCTCAAAAAAGGGGCGGATCCTTTTTTACAGTTCAGGGCTCCATCCTTTTCACGGAAGATTTTCAATTCTTGTGCTTAACCCTCTTTTCAGTTTGGCTCCTGAAAGTTTTGAGGAACTTTTGAAAACGCTTTTTTCCACGCCGAAGATCAGTGGTCTTGATGGTATTCCACTTCCTCTTTTTTCAGGCTGGATAAATTATGAATGCAACAGATTTATTGAGAAAGTTGAGCAATCGCCCAAAACGACAGTTGAAGTTCCAGATTTTCATTTTGTTTTTTCAGACAGTTTTGTTTTGATAGATAACTTTGAAAAAAAAGCGGAACTTGTTCTTCTTGATACAAATCATTCACAAACATCAATTGAGGAGAGAAAAAAAGAGTTTTTGAGTGAACTTGAGTCACCTCTTCCCGCTTTTGAACGGGATCTTGGAAACATAAAGGCAAAAGCCCTTATTTCAAAAAAAAGGTATATTGATTCAATAGATGAAATAAGAAGGAGGATTGGCGAAGGTGATGTTTATCAGGTTAATTTTACTTACCCGATAAAAATTGAGACAGAAACTCCTTCGTGGTATCTTTTTTATAAATATCTTTCTAAAAATCATGCAGATTATGCCGCCTTTATAAACAGTGAAGAAACGGAAGTTCTTTCTCTTTCTCCGGAATGTTTTTTCCGCATAGAAAACGGGATAAAAGTGAGCAGTTATCCGATAAAAGGGACAATTAAAAAAGAATCTGACATAGAAAAAAATGAGCTTTTAAAAAAGGAACTCCTTACAAGTGAAAAAGATCTTGCCGAACTTGCAATGATAGTTGATCTGATAAGAAATGACATTGGAAAAACTGCAATACCTGGATCTGTAAAAGTGGAACACCACTGTGAACTGATGGAGTTCCCCACTCTTTTTCATCTATATTCAACAGTTTGTGGAACTATCTCGGAAAATGGTCAGATTGAACTCTTCAAATCACTTTTTCCCGGAGGATCTATCACAGGAGCACCCAAAATAAGTGCAATGAAAATAATTGCACAACTTGAAGAACATAAAAGAAATATCTATACAGGAGCCATCGGCTTTTGCGGAATTAACGGGAACTCTGTTTTCAACATCCCCATAAGGACAGTACAAAGAAAAGGAAACACCCTTATCTATTCAACGGGTGGAGGCATCACATGGGGAAGCGATCCCCAAAAAGAATTTGAAGAAACAATGGTAAAAGCCCGTGCCTTTTTAAATATATTTGATGATCCCGAAATAATTTTTGAGTAAAACCCTCACCAGCTTCTGTATTCTTCCACTTTTTTAATGATCTCTTCAACTGTTTCTTTAAGTTCGCTCCCCATTTTCAGATATTCATTGGGAAATTTATCTTTCATGAAATGCATCAAAGCATAGTAAACCGGCTTAAATCTGTCCTTGACATCAAATTTATTTTCATCAAATATCTTAAGCACTGAATTATACTGATTTTTAGCCATCATAAAAATCAGGAGGTCAGTAATCTCCCCTGGAAATTCTTCATAAACCTCTTCGTGGCTCAAAAACTCCTTTGCCGCATTAACCCCTTCTTCAATTTTGTTGCTAACAAAAAGTTCGATTATAGATGTTGAGATCAGTCCATATCCCGCTTTTTTCTCTGCAACAAAATCACTCTTTTTGTTTGTGCTTTTTTGAAACCAGTTTTCAAGGAATCTGCTTAAATAGAAAACTCTGTTTTTCTCTTTTCTTCTCCCATAACGCATCAAATACCAGATGTTGAAGAATCTTTCTTTGAGGATGTACAGGTTGTTCTTTGTGTTTGTAGGAATTTTTGAAATGACATTGTTTTTAGAAAGTATGTTAAGTTGGGAAGAAATTGATTTGCTATCCATTTTTGATTTTTCAGCAATTGTTGAAACCTCTATTCCATCCCAGTTTCTTGCAATTATATCAACTATTTCCTGCTGAATCTTAGAAAGCTCATCCATTCGGTGCTTATAAAGAGGTGTAACACGGTCAAGCACAAGGTCAAGATATTCAAATGAATTTCCGTTATCATTATCAGCAAATATTTCAAATAAAAGGAGCATGGTTCTGGGAACTCCCTCAGTTAGAGTTCTCAATGTCTCAACCCTTTCAGGATGA
>SLGQ01000001.1 GCA_007136595.1 Candidatus Sumerlaeota bacterium
CAGCCGATACACCTTTTCCTTCATTTTCATATTTTCTCAGATCAAGTGCCTGGGCAGCCGCCATGAATTCTATTCCGAGAACTCCGCATGCATTATGGTATATCTGATAGTTCTTTATTGCGGTATTCATTCCCATTGATACAAAATCTTCCTGATCTGCGGCAGCAGGAATTGACTGAACTGCGGCAGGATTGCAGAGAATCCTCTGCTCAACAATGAGAGTGTCGGCAGTATATTGGCTGAGCATAAGCCCGCTGAAAAGCCCTGGGTTAGTTGCAAGAAAAGGTGGTAACCCTACTGAAAGAGCAGGGTTATTAAGCCTGTTCATCCTTCTTTCACTTAAAACACTTACCATTGTTACCGCCTGACCAACTATTTCCATCGGAAGAGCAACCGGGGTTCCCTGAAAGTTTGCACCGCTTAAAGCGAGATCTTTTTCAGGAAAAAAAACAGGATTGTCGCAAACTCCGCTAAGTTCTGTCTCAACCTGTGATTTTGCCCATTTTACCGCATCGTGAGCTGCACCTATGACCTGTGGCGTAGATCTCATTGAGTAGGCATCCTGAACCTTTACTTTAACTTTTCCTGTCAGAAGATCACACTCTTCAACAAGTTTTCTTATTGAGGCGGCACATCTTATCGCACCTGAAAATCCCCTTGCAATGTGTATGTCAGGAAGATAGGGTTTAAGGTTCGCTTTAAGTGCAACAAGAGACATTGCGGTTGCAATCTCCGCCTGCTTAAGCCATCTTTCAACATCGTATATCAAAAGAGCGCTCATTGCTGTAAATACATTGGAACCGTTAATTGCGGCAAGCCCGTCTCTTGCATGAAGTCCCGGAACAGGAATGCCTGCTCTTTCATAGGCAACTTTCCCTTCAAGAAGTTCACCCTGATAGTAGGCATGACCTTCACCAAGAAGTGTGAGCGCTATCTGGCTCATCGGTGCAAGATCTCCGCAAGCTCCTACAGATCCTTTCTGACATACAAAAGGGGTGACACCTTTGTTGAGTAGTTCAACAAAAGTCTGAGTAATCTCAGGACGGCATCCGCTGTTTCCGTGAGCATGAACATTGATCCTTGCAAGTATTGCACCTCTTACAAATTCGATAGGAGCAGGATCTCCGATACCTGCTGAATGATTATATATCAGATATTTCTGAAAATCTTTGACATCAGCATCGTTTAGAACAGTTTCACTGAATTCGCCGATCCCTGTATTTACTCCGTACATAATTTCGCCCGCTTCGATCTTTCTTTCAAGCATAGCACGGCAAACCTTGATCTTCTCAAGAGCCTCAGGAGCTAATTCAACCTTTTCATTAAATCTCGCAACTCTTACAAGTTCTTCAACTGTCAACTTTCCACCATTGATCACAACTGTCATTTTTTTCTCCGTCAAATGTTAAAAAAACTACCCGGAAGCAATTTATCACAATTGAAAAAAAAACCAATTTTTATTGAATTAAAGCTTACCTTAATGACTTTATTGAGTTATATATATTCTGGCATTCAGATGATGTTTTTTAATTTTGCAAGATCTTTGGCTTCACCAAGGACTATAAGTTTCTGTCCTTTTTCAAGTTTCATATCAATTGGGGGATTATAAACAAAGTCCCCGTTTGGAAAAGCAACCGCCATTATAAGTATATTGGTTTTACTTTTAAAATTACTTTCGCCAAGAGTTTTTCCGAAACAATCCATCTCCTCCACAAGTTCAATTTCATCAACCCGGAGATTTTTTTCTTTGTTTCTGAGCATTTTGTCCAGGAATGTTGTGACAGTAGGTCTCAAAACTTCGCTGGCAAGTCTCATTCCTCCAATGTGTGCAGGACTTACAACTTTCGATGCACCAGCCTTAATTAATTTAGACATATTCTGGTCATGAACAACTTTAGTAGCTATAAAGATGTCGGGATTAATACTTTTTGCCGTAACAAGAACAAAAAGGTTGTCTTTATCTTCCGATAAAGTTAAAATGATTCCAGCCGCTTTTTGAATTCCTGCTTCAATGAGAACCTCTTCATCGGAAGCATTTCCTGTTATTGTAGCAACTTCAGAATCGAAAAACTTTGTTACGATTTTATCGATATCAGGTTTCTGGTCAATAATCACCATTGGACGGTATGTAGCAAAAATTTCCTTAGCCACATTTCTCCCCATTTCGCCAAAACCGCAAACGATATAATGATTTTTAAATGATTTCACCATTTTCTTCACCTTATTTTTCCTTATAAATTTTTTTATCTCACCAGTAACCAGAAGCTTTGAAAGAACCGAGACAAAATAAACGAGGAGTACATATCCCCACACCATTACTACCATTGAAAATGCTCGTCCGAGTTTACTTCCGGCTAAATCTATAATTTCACCATATCCGACAGTTGTAATGGTTATAACAGTCATATAAAGACAGTCAAAAAGAGACCAGGTTCCGCCACCTATGATGTAGTATATGAAAGTGGATGCAAGAATAAATATAACTGTTATCTTTCCGACATCAACAACTTTGGAAATGGGTGTCTCGTTCCTTTTCATAAATACAATATTAAATGAATTAATTGCAGAAAGTAAAATTATTTTTACCGAAAGATGGTATCACAATGTAAAAAAACAGCCTAAAAATTGACCTGTGACCCGGCAAAGTGTATTCTTTGTTGTAGCAGGAGGAAAAAATATGTTTTTCAAACTTTTCTCATTCTTATTTTTTTTCGGGACAGTGCTTTTGACAACTGTTCTTATGATAAGGTATTTTTATCACAAACTTATGTCGGCTTTTCCCAGAACAAAGTTGTACCGGAGGGAACTTAAACTTTTCTATTTTCCTATCTTTGCCGTTCCTTTTATTTTCTCAAACAGGGGTTTGTACGGATCTTTGACGATAACTGTTTTGAGTTATTTTCTTTATGCATACTTTACCTTCATGTTCATTTTTTTCTTATGGGGATTGATAGTTGAATTTTTCATTTTTATCAGAATGTTTTTCAGGAAATATTATCTTAAAAAAATGCCGCTTAGAAAAAGGAGACTGGTGTTCGGCTTTCTTTTTATAATATCGTTCCATACAATTTCTTCCGGATTCTGGATGGCAAGAGATATAAAGATCGAACATTTGAAAATACCATCGGAAAAAATATCTGAAAGAATAAGGATAGTTCAACTTTCAGACACCCATTTCAGTCAGGTGAACGGAGAAGGATTTGCAAGGAATATTGTCAATGCGGTCAACCCTCTTGACCCTGACATTATTGTTCATACCGGAGATTTTTTTGACCATTCACTGTTAAACCCCGATAAAACATTTGCTGAAATAAAAAAGCTTGAAGCCCCGCTTGGAAAGTTTGCCATAATTGGAAATCACGAATATATAAATGATATCGAAAGTTCCCGTAAGTATATTGAAAACGCCGGCTTTACTATAATTGAAAACGGAACGATGGATGTCGGAAACGATATTGTCATTGCATCTGTTGTTGATATTGCGGGTAAAAGGTTCGGACATGACATACCTGATGATATGGAAATCCTGGGCGGGATCGATCGATCTAAATTCATCATTTTTCTTAAACATCAACCGAAACTCAATAAAGGGGTGGAGGAAAAATTTGACTTAATGCTTTCCGGGCATACTCATGCAGGACAAATATTTCCTTTCGGTATTTTTGTAAATCTGGTTTTCAGGTTTTACCGGGGGACATATTCCTTTAAAAACGGTTCCATCCTGCATGTCAACAGAGGCACAGGAACATGGGGTCCTCCAGTAAGATTCGGAGCTTCCGCTGAAATTACAGTCATCGACATATTTCCTGACGGTAAAATAAGCCATGGCTTTTAAAAATTCAAAGCAAATCCATAAGTGTTTCGACTTGTATTAAAAAAAATAGAAAGTCGGAATGCGCTGATATTGTTTGAAATTAAGTTTCCATAGATATGCTTCCACATTAATCTTTGAACTAATGTTGACAAACATGGCAAATGCATATAAATTATATAATGAAAATATTTTGCTCTTGATATCTGGAGGATATGATATGAAAAAGAGTTTACTTTTTGTTTTGTTTTTAATGCTTTTTTCACCGGCGTTGCATGCCCAGTACAGTTCACTTCTTGATGACAAAGTTGAGCTCAATGATGAAGCATTTATCAGATCGATAGTTGATGCTGACAATATATTTGTCGCCACTTACATACAGGGAGGGCAGACCAGAGCCAGAGTGAGAGTGGTTAAAAGCATTTTCGGTGACGCAAAAGGAGATGTTATTGTAACCTCACTTGACAGAGAGAAAATACGGAGAAGATTCAGGGTTGAAAATTTTCAGAAAGGGAGAAATTATGTCTTCATAACCAATAGAAAAGGTGAGGAGTATGATCTCCACGAAGACAGTGTAACGATCCCTGTAAGTGGAGATAAAGTCAGTTTTTCCTTTTCTTCGCCTTATATGATGAATTTCTGGATACCTTTTGATGTCGATCTTTTTGGTGTAGGTGTTTCTGCAATAAAAGAAAGTGCCAACAACCTTCTTGCTGATTCAACAAGACATGCCGTTATCAAGTTGGGCACTGACTACTATGAAAAAAATGATAAAAGCAGCCTTAAAGTTCTCTTACAGATAGCTTATATTTCCGGCATAAGGTTTTTTGGAGATACTTACGATAAACTTATTGAAGATACTTCTTCGCTAGGTTGTATTGCGGTGAAATATTCTGCAAAAATAATGGGGAGCCTATATTTTAACAGTAATGTGCTACCCAAAGCCGAAGAGTTTTCAAGGGATATTCAGATGGCATTTTCTAAAGCAGCTATCGAAGCAGTTTCAAAAGAGGGTGCAGCCCTGATAGCCAACCTACTTCAAAATACAAGGGAGTACACCCCCCCTGTAAGTGTCTGCTTTCCCTATTCTCAGCCGGTATCGAATAAAACCATGTTTGTCAGAGCAATAATTGAAATTGCCGGCCCTGATACTTTACAAATTCTGGAAAAAGAATTGCTGACAGACGATACTCAATGGCTTGGGACAGCTTTAAATATTATTTCAGAATATGAAGGTGCTGACTTGATCGAGATGGTCATGAATATAGCCACAAAAGAGACATCAAGTGAAAAAAGACTGCTTTTTTCAAGCTATTTTGATAGAATAAAGGGTCCGGAAACGGCAAAAACACTTGTGAGATTATTCAATAAAAACAATGATGTGAACTGGAAGAGAATAATACTTACCACTATTGGCAGATATCAGTACAAGGGA
>SLGQ01000292.1 GCA_007136595.1 Candidatus Sumerlaeota bacterium
GAACTGTGAGTGGTGAACTGCCTGCCATGCCATAGCATTGCGACGGCTGGTGAATCGTGAAAAAACAAAATCTAAATGTATTCACTGGTGACAGATAAGTTTTTTACTTTTGTTCCGGAAAATAACATCTGAGAATTTTGAAAATTCTGGAAGGTGTAAAATCGACTTTGACTTCTATTGGCAAAGGTTTTCTGATTTTCTCGTGAGGAATTTGTACCAAATGTTTAATGGAACCCATGAGTCGCTAAAGCGACCGTGAACTGTGAGCTGTGAATAGTCAATCGTGAAAAAACAAAATCTGAATGCATTGCTCACCAGTGACGGTTAACCGGTCACATAACGGTTAACGATTTACAATTTACCATTAACTACATTGTGTTTTATACTAACGAAATATAATAATTAACAAAAGAGGTTGAACGGATAAACGAAATTAATGTGTCGCTAAAGCGACCGTGAACTGTGAGCTGTGAATAGTCAATCGTGAAAAAACACAAAATCTGAATGTATTCACTGGTGACAGATCAGTGGTCACAGGCCACGGGCTAAACATCATTATTTGCAAGCTGTAACCAGACCAAAAAAGGAGTAGACAGACAAACGAAATGAATCATTTATCTGTCTAAAAAAAGCCCTAGATGTGAAAATCGAGGCATTCAGAGTGGTCGTTCACATAGCATGTAACGACAAATCCTGATTCCATAGAGATTTGAAGGATGTCGAGATCATAACAGTCCTTAATTAAAAGTTCTGTCTGTTCTTCATCGTTCTCTCTTGAAACAAGACTGAATCTGATACCGTCACAGTTAAGTGAAACTTCCGAAATTCTTCCTGTCAATGAACTCATCATAATAACCTCCGCTCAAAAAATTAATTTTAAGCAGACGCCGGGCTTCCTTAGATCAGGCAGCCGCAATTAAGCATCTGCCTGTCCAAGTAACGAATGATAAAACGGAAAAGATGAAAAAGCAAGAATAGGCGGACAAAGTCCGCTGTGAACTGTGAGGCAGCAGGCACTGCGTGCCCGTGAACTGTGAATCGTAAATCGTGAAAAAACAAAATCTGAATGTATTCACTGGTGACAGATCAGTGATCACAGAACACGGGCAACCAAGTTGCCTGATTTTTTCGTTTTAATCACCAAAAAGTGTGTTGATTGGGTCGGGTCTTAAACATTCTTAAAAATTGCAGGAGACATTGAATATGGCACTCTGGGTATTGATTAAGGCACGAACTCTGATTTTTTCTCTCTGAAAATCGGGTAAAGCGATGTCTTATCCTTGTAATAAAAAATCACGTTGATATTGTATTACCGGAAGCTGTTGGAATGGTTTACCCGTACAGGTGGAGTTGTGTTTTATGGATTTATATTTTGCGGATCCGGTCAATCCCTTCGCTTGCGAAGGGTTCCCGCAAAATATCCTTATTTTCTTTTTTTATATTTTCTGCGCCTTGGTATTTTCTTTGTGCAGTGGCTTCAAGATGCAGAAAATATCCTTATTTTGGGGGTTAAAAAAATTTTTGAATTGTTGCAGTTGTTTTTGGGTGAACTGTATCCTACTGTTGTAGCTGTTTCTTACTGTTATGAATTCAGTTAATACTGTTATACTATTATAGGGGAGAAAGAAAAAATTCTTTTAAGTAGCCGTAATGCTTCGTATATGCACTGAAAAAACAAAGAAAACTTCTGGTGTTCACTGATAATTCCCCTGCTGTTCCCTGATGATATTTCTGGTGTTCCCTGATAGTTTATCTGCTGTTCCCTGATGATATTTCTGGTGTTCCCTGATAGTTTTCCTGCTGTTCCCTGATAATACTCTGGTGTTCACTGATAATTTGTCTGGTGTTCACTGATGATTCGAACGGTTTTTTCAACCGTGCGGATTTAAATTTTTCTGGTGTTTACTGATAAAATTCTGCTGTTCCCTGATAGTTTTCCTTGCTCAAAACAGGTGTTTCTGCTGTTCCCTGATAATATTTCTGGTGTTTACTGATAATTTACTTGACAATGGGAGGGGTCTTTGGTAGCTTTGTCAGGAATTCTGTTGTTTACTGATAATCCGTCCGGATGAAAAGGGTTGAAAGCCCTGTTTCCCCTGTCGGACCATGATCCGGTTATCTGGTGTTCACTGATAATTTGAAGTGAATGATATCAGGTGCTTAGAATTTCAAGGGGGTTTGAATGAGTGACAAAAAGCAGCTTGTAAAACAAGGTTCGGGACAAATCGATGAAGATGTAAGGGTAATTGAAACTGAAGAGATCAATTACGATCTTGACTCCGATACCGAGCTGGAATCAAATCTTGAGCTGATAAAGTATGAATTCAACATGATAGAGCTTCCCTTCTTTACAAAGGATAAAAAGGTTGCGGACGGAAAAGCCAGAAAGTACATATTTTCTGAAAAAGACAACAGTTATATGCGTGTAATACCCAGTGGGGACAAGGAACTCATATCCAACAAAATACCCCAGGAATTCGACGAGAAAGTTTTTTACGGAATATTGAAATTATCAAGGGAGCAGAACAGCAAAGAGGTCGTCACCGATTATTTTACCCTCGCAAAGGTGTCAAATGTCCACTACAACGATCTGGGGAGAATAAAGGACAGCCTTGAAAGGCTCAGAAGAAGCGTCATCGAGATCAACAACCTTTTTTATGATGCGATAAAAAGAGCACGGTCTGACGGAAAAGAGGAGTTCAACATATTACAGTACAAGAAAGAATACACTTTTAAAGAAACTTTTGAACTGCCTGAAGAAAAAAGAGAAAAATACCGCAAATATTTCAGAAACAGTAAGATCAACGAAATACTGGTTCTGACACTGGCTGACAATGTATATAAAAACATTGAATATAAAGGATTTTTATACTTCAATCAGAAAGAACTTCTTGAGATCAATAATGCAACAGCAAGAAAGATATTTCTTCTCATTACAAAATGGCAGGGATGGGAAAAAAAATCTTCGATCAAGCGATCGTGCAGGTTCCTTGCTTCAAGGATCCCCCTGTCATGGGAAACCAAAAACATATCAAGTTCCATAAACACAATGGAATCTGCATGCAACACATTAAAGGAAAGAAACCTCATAGACGGCTTTATACTTATAAGGACAAAGCCGGTGAGCAATTCCTATATAGAGTTTTTCTTTGACGATAAAAGAGATAAGATCGCTGATTACAACATTAAAGCGGCAAGTACCACTACCGGGCATGAAGGGATGGTAATTGATGCAGTGCAGGATGAATTCCTGGATGATCGCCAGGCATCCCTTTTTGATGTAGCCGGATATGATAAATCCGAAGAAATCCTTTCACTGCTGCCCGCAGATCACCGTACCGAGACAGTTAAAAAGGTACTGGCTCAATACTCTCAGGCATCCATTGAATATATAAGATCCAACATAAAATATACCTTGATGAACTGCAAAGACAATTTCCCCGCCTACCTTAACAGGTCCCTTAAAGAAGATTGGGGGGTGGCTCTCCGGGAAAAGGAAGAACAATCAAAAAAGGAAAAGGAACACGAAAGAAAAAGAGGTGAAGAAGAAGAAGCAAGAAAAAAAGAAAAGGATATGGCTGTTGAAAAGGCGGTCAATGCAATGAGCGAAGAAGAATTGCGTAAATACAAGGTCAAAGATAAGTATTACTACAGAAACATTCTTGAAGAAAAGGTAAAAAAAGGGGAACTCAGCGAGATCGAGGCGATAAAAGATGCCGTTAAGGTTATTTATTATGACAGGTTGATCAGCGACCCGAAAGGTCGCCGTGATCTGTGAATGGTGACCGGGGACGGGGAATCAGAAGTTTCTTTTGTCTGGACAATCCGTGTCGGATTTGTGAACGGAGGGGATGGGAGATGATGATCCGATGACCCTGTTTAAATCATCGGTTATTCGAATCCCTGCACCAAGTGGAAGGTTGACAAAATCTCTTGATAACCTGCATCTTTCAAGTACCATCACGGAAATATTGGAATTGCGGGCGTGAGAAGTCATATTATCGTAATAATCAAGATATATGTTTCCTGAGCCATAGGCATCAGGGCAAGTTTCATAATACTCAGCACAACCGGATACCCCGACATTCCATACTTTGCAGACATTGAGATCTGAAACATTTACAGATGTATCAACATGATGCTTTGCAGCATTAGGAAGACACACAAAACTTGGAGCATAACCGCTAAAGTTGCTTTCGCACCCGATGGAAAGATTGTCGTATGCAGCGGAAGCAGGACAATGAGGATCATTTGTACATTCAGCAAAATCCCCTGCACGATAAAAGTAAGAATCCACATTCATGCGGTAAACTGCACGGTAAACATTATCTTCGGGACGGTATGAAAACGATTCAAACCCGCCCTGCTGTTTCCGTCTGTTAAAAACATACTGCTGTTTCATTGTCGTGTTGTCATCCCCGCATACATAAAAATAATCGGAACCGTAAGAAGGCACAGGGTTATTGGTGAGCCTGAATGAAAAATCAGCCGAAGAACTCAAAGGGGCGGTCGAAAAAACAGAGGGGACAAAATCAACGAAAAATTTATCATCGCTCAAATGACCCGACCCTGTAATTTTTGTGTAGTCACCGGATGAATTGGCTATCCTTATATGATTGCCCGGAGGAATGATCTGTGTTACGGAAAATGAGTTCCCGGGTACTTTTGATGTCACAGTGCAGTACACTGATGTATATAGACCGGGATCAAGGGTTCCTGCCGGAGGAGTGTAAGACGGCATATAACAAAAAAGTCCCACACAACTGGGCGAAAAATCATAAACTTTTTTAAGATAACTGTCACTGTAACACAAGTTCCCCGAACAATGTGAATATCCGGCACTGTTTCTTGTTCTGTGCAGATTTCTTCTCTTAAAGCGGACTGTGACATTATCGACCCCGCCCGGAACGGTCGCAGAAACACTTATGGTGGGAGAACTGTTGAAATACACATCCTTATATCCCGGGAAACTGACAACACAACTGGCAGGGGTGTTATCAATTATGAAAACCGCCTGCCTTTCAGTGTTTACACCTGCACCGCTTCTTGCGACAACTCTTATTGCGTAGCTGCCCGTGGTCTGATATTCAGGTTTTGTGAGGTCAAGCGAAAAAGCACCTGTAGCTTTCGTGCAATCCGCAATGCGTGAACCCGCTCTCAATACTTCACAGACAGTTATGGGACTGTCTGAGCTTA
>SLGQ01000240.1 GCA_007136595.1 Candidatus Sumerlaeota bacterium
CCGATATTTGGAGAATCAAAAGATTCAGGTATCGGGAAAGTGTCAGAAGGAGCAAGCCCTCCCAAAGTTTTACCGAAAGAAAAAGTTTCACCGACAAAAGGAAAAAGATAATAAGAGCGCATATTGTATTCCCATGCAACGCCGAAAATATAAAATTTTCCTTCTTCTATTTCAACTCCATCCTTATCCCCGGACTTCAATAATCCTGAGGTGTACATTCTTCTCCCTTTTCCCGGTTCTTCTATCACATTTGAAGTTAAAAGCTCATATTTTCCATCACTTGTGTCCGACACATAAATTGCAAAAGTTAAAGGTTGCCCTGTATCGTTGTCAAGATCCACAGAATATTCGTAAACTACAGCATCTGCAGTTGCTTCAATGAAAGTTCCTTTATATACTTTTTCGCGGACATTGGATTGCGATCCGTTCCCGACAAAGTTGTTTTCATCGCAAAGTCTGTCTGTATCACCGCAATTTTCAACTTTAACCCAGATCATGCAATCTTCAACAAGAGTACATTTTTCAATATTTGTTCCGTTACACTGGATGGAATTCAAAAGAGAACAGTTGTCAAAACATTCTTCTTCAAAATCGGGCTCTTCGTGATCATCTTCAAATTCGTCATCGTCGATTAAAATGTAATCAGGTTCCTCATCAGGAAGAGGCGGATCATCATCCGGAGTTACAATGATATCATCGTCCGGGTCAATAATATCATTATCAATAATAATATCAAGATCATCTTCAAGATCGTAATCTCCATCATGATCTTCAGCATCACTTTCCATATCTTCGTCATTTAAAATTGCAAACGGATCCTGGTCGGGATCTACATACTTCAATGACTGATATCCGTCACAGGATATAAAAACAAAAGCCACTGTAATAATCAGTGTTAAAAAGCTGATCTTCATGGTCGTCTCCTCCGGTTAATACACCAACTGGAATTGATTATATAATTTACGAACATTAAATCAAGTAGTTGATAAAAAATGGAGCAAAATAGTAAATAGAGGACGACAACTTGCAAACTAAGCGGAATTTGTGTATAATAAGTTCCGTTATTTTTGTGTTCTTAAGAGGTCGATATGAAAAAGATTTTATTTGTGTTTTGTGTTTTGCTTCTTTTTGTTTCCTGTGCCAGTGACGAAGGTTCGCTGAATGACGAAGACGGTTCCGGAAATGAGTGGGGGGACGAAGATAACAATCAGCTGCCTGTGGGCAATGATGAAAGCGGAAAACCTGTTGACGACTCAGATGCCTTGCCGGTGTCTGATGAAGATGACACTCCTGATAATGACGAAGTGCCTGATGAGGGAGAAGCTGATGTAGATGATGATGAACAAGTTGTGTCTGATGAAGATCCTGATGATGAAGAAATTGAAGACGATACGCCGGATGAAACGGAAGAACCTGACGAAGGTGAGCCTTTCTATGCTGAAACATGTGATTGTTACGGCATTGAATATGATATTCCTCCTGCATACAGGGAAATTAAAGATTGGTGCTATATGGATGATGCCGGAGACGGAATTCCCAACTGCGTGGAATATGATCCAGGAACTTTTTATGTTACACTTCCATATAATGCTGAAGATGACGAAGATGAGTTGCTTAACTTTAAAACGAATGTTGAAAGAGCCGACATATTGATCCTTGTTGACCTTTCCGGTTCAATGTCGGGTGAAATCGACAACTTGAAGCAGGGGATAACAGATGTAATTATTAATGAGATCGGACTTACAATAAATGATGCCGGATTCGGGCTTGCCACTTTTGATGACTGGAAAGCCATAGGTGATGATACCATATATCAGCTTATCCAACCTATCACTACTGATAAAACTGTTGTCGCTGATGCTGTTAACGGACTTGACAGACTGTCGTGGTGCGGTTGGGAACCTCATAGTGAAGCACTTTATCAAGTTGCATCTGGTGCCGGATATTCAGGACACTTTACTTTTACAAAAAGAGATCATTCTACTAATCCATGTGATGTTTCAGGAATTTATTACCCCTATATTCCTGCCGCAGACTGTTTAGGGCAGGAAGGGAACATCGGCGGGGCATGTTTCAGAAGAGATGCAATGCCGATCGTAATAATGCTCAGCGATGAACATTTTCACGATTATCCGGGAAGTTATTCAGATATGATAGAGTGGCATATCCCTTACAACACGAAGCAACAGGCAATTGATGCACTTAACGCAATAAATGCAAAATTCATAGGGATAGATTCCTGGCATGACGGAATGACATGGACAGGTTCCCCTGAAAATGATTTCAAAGAGATAAGCATAGCTACCGGTTCTGTTGATGCAGATACCGGAGAACCTTTCTTTTATCAGATCGATGCCGATGGAACAGGTCTTTCCGAAGATATAGTTGATGCTGTTTTACAGCTCACTTCAAACATAAAGCTTGATGTTTGGACAGAAAAAGAGGGTATAGATAACCCTTACGGGATAGACTCAGCTCAGTTTATCAAGGCTCTCACACCTATATCTTCAAATCCTCCCGGAGCCTATGAATCAAAAGATCTTGAAAAGTTTTATCAGGTATTTCCCGGTGCCACTGTTAACTTTGAAATGTTGTTTCACAACAGTGTTTATGAACCCCTTGGACCTGAAACTGCGGTTTTCAGAGCAAGGATAAATGTTCTTGGAGACGGTGCATTACTTGATACAAGAGATGTCGTGATCATTGTTCCGGGATCGGAATAGAAAGCTCCTTAAAGAGGAATTTTGGACTCACTGGCTTTCCATCTGAGAAGATCAAAGAAATTCAAAAGACATTAAAACCCTTATAAAATCCCCGCATCTGAAATGAAGTGAAACATTTTCTTGACATTCTTCGCTTCTCGCCTAATCTGGCTTTGATATAGTTTTTTATATTTTTGGGGATGTCAATGAAAGAAAAGATGCCGGTGCACAACAATTTCTTTATCAAAACCTTTAAGAATGAGGTGAACACGAAAGACTTCATTATGGGAGCACTTCCATCGGGAATTGTTAAAAGACTCGACTTCTCAACTTTGAAGATAGAAGATTCATGCCACATTGATGAGCGGTTAAGAAGCCATCTGAGTGATTTCATCATAAAGATAAAAACAAAAGATGAAGAACCTGTTGACATTTACTTTCTATTTGAACACAAATCTTACAAAGACACCGATATCCTATGGCAGTTACTCAAATATCAGTTCCTGATGTTTGAAGAAGATCACAATGCAGAAAGGGGCTTCAGAACAATTATTCCGATAGTTTTCTATCACGGCAGAACGAAATGGAATATCAACAGAAGATTTTCAGATTCAATGAAAGTGCCGAAATTTTTCAGAAAGCATGTTCTTGATTTTGAATATTTTCTCTATGACACGAAACATTTTGATCTGAAACAGAATGAACAGTTCGGGAACAATGCATATCTTCTGAGTGTTTTATCTCTGATGCAGAACATAAAAAAAATGAGCGATGAAAAAGTAAGAGCATTTTTCAGATATGTAGATAAAAGCGACATATCGGGAGATAAAGAACGGATTATTGTTCTGGTAGAATATCTTATTCGTACAAATGAGGTTGAAGAAAGTAAATTTTATGATATAATGAAGGAAGAACTTGGTAATGATGGGGAGGATATCATGCCGACATTGGTTCAAAAATGGATAGAACAGGGAATAGAACAGGGAATAGAACAGGGAATAGAAAAGGGAATAGAGCAAGGAATAGAGCAAGGAATAGAAAAAGGGAGAGAAGAAGGAGCTCTTCTTAAAGCAATAGAAACCTGCAAAAAACTTCTACTCATGGGTTTAGCTCCTTCTGTTGTAAGCGATGCAACCGGTCTTCCAATCAAAAAAGTTCTTGAAATAAAGAAAGAACTTTCATAAACCCCCCAAACAAGCAAAGCTGAACCCCTAAACAAGCGAAGCTAAACTTCTAAACGCAAACCCCTCAGTCCTTCGATGAACTCAGGACAGCTCCCCTTGACAAGGGAGCGGAAAACCATTCACCTTTCACAGGGCAGAAACATGGTTCTGCCCCTACACAACTCCACCTTTTCACGCAGCCCCGGGCCTACGGCTTCGCCTACAACCCGGGCTAGGACAGCACGAACTTTCAGTCCGTGGGGACTTGCCGCCTGAACCTTTCCGTTGACAAACCCCTCAGTCCTTCATGAACTCAGGACAGCTCCCCTTGACAAGGGAGCGGAAAACCATTCACCATTCACAGTTCACCACTCACCATTCCACCATTCCACAGTTCACCACTCACCACTCACCATTCACCATTCCACCATTCACCATTCCACTGGACAAAGACCTGAATCTTTTTTTCTTGATTGCTAAGAATAATTTACTATTATCAAATTTGACATTGAGCAAGGATTGGGTGGAAAGCATAGCAAGCACCAACTGTGCATTGACAAAGTATATACAATATGCTACAATAGGGGGAGAAATGGAGTTTTTTTGGAATGAGGAGAAAGACGAGTTGCTGAAAAATGAAAGGGGAATCAGTTTTAATGAGATCGTAAATATTATTCAATCGGGCGGATTGCTTTCGGATGTGCCACATCCTGATCAAGACAAATATCCGGGACAGAGAGTTATGTATGTGGATGTATCCGGATACATTTATGTTGTTCCTTATATTCGTGAAAATGATATTTTGTTTTTGAAAACCATTTTTCCAAGCAGAAAAGCAACTAAAGAAATGAAATGGAGAAAAAAATGAGTCGAAAGAAAAACGAATTAATGGATGACAAGAGCGAAGAAAAGAAACTTATGGAACTCCTTGAAGAAGGAATCCCTAAAATTTCTGAAAAAAGAAAAAAGGAACTTGTCGCAGCAGCGGAAAAAACGATATCAAGAACTAAACCGGTCAGCATCAGACTTCAGGTAAAAGATCTTAACGCCATACAAAAAAAAGCCGGTGAAGTTGGAATTCCTTACCAGACACTAATTAACTTGCTAATAAGACAATACCTTCAGGGAAAAATTCAATTGACCCTTTAGGTCATAAACAAGCAGAGCTAAACCATCAAACGCAAACCCCTCAGTCCTCAGGACAGCTCCCCTTGACAAGGGAGCGGAAAACCATTCACCATTCACAGTTCACCACTCACCATTCCACATTCCACGCGGCTTCGCCGCTTTCTGTGTCGAGCAAAGCGAGATCTGTGGCAATAAAAAGTGTC
>SLGQ01000307.1 GCA_007136595.1 Candidatus Sumerlaeota bacterium
GGATCAAGTTATGGCACCTCTTGATTATGAGCTTGCGGCTGAAGTTCATCAGCACCTTAAAATGATGGGTGTTGAATTTTATCTGAACGATTCAGTTGTAGCATTCGAAGATATTGAAGATGGCAAGATAGTTAAACTTAAAAGCGGTAAAAATATCCATGCAGATTTTGTTGTCCTTTCAATTGGTGTAAGACCCCTTTCCAATCTTGCTGAAAATGCGGATCTTGAAGTTTCACAGCACAAAGGGATAGTAGTAAATGATTATCTCCAGACAAGCGACCCCGATATTTACGCTGTGGGAGATGCTGTTGAATTTAAAAATCCTGTTACCGGTAAACCGTCACTCCCATATCTTGCAGGACCTGCCAACAGACAGGGAAGAATTGCGGCAGACAACATTGTTTTTAATAACAAAAGAAAATATCTCGGCTCAATAGGAACCGGTATTGCAAAAATATTCGATATAACGGCAGCTTCGACCGGGCTTAACGAAAAAGCTCTGAGATCGGAAGGGATAAAATATTCTTCAGTAATAACGCATAACTCAAGTCATGCGGGATATTATCCCGGAGCGACACCGCTCACTGTAAAAACTCTTTTCAACCCTGAAAACGGGAAACTTCTCGGTGCTCAGATAGTAGGATTTGAAGGTGTTGACAAAAGGATAGATCTTTTTGCCACGATCCTTAAAAATGGCGGAAACATTTATGATCTTCAGGAAATTGAACATGCTTACGCTCCTCCATTTTCTTCTGCAAAAGATCCTGTGAATATAGCAGGATATGCGGCTGAAAACATCATCGAAGGTAAAGTTGAAACCATAAACTGGTGCGAACTTAAAAAAAACATTGATAAGTATAAGATCATTGATGTGAGAACTGAAGAAGAAACTGCTCTTGGAATAATCGAAGGCTCAATACTGATCCCTCTTGATGATCTCAGAGAAAAAATGGGAGAGCTTGATAAGAACGGGAATTTTGTTGTTTTGTGTGCTGTCGGGCTTAGGGGATACCTCGCTTCAAGAATTCTGACACAGAACGGTTTTAAGAATGTAAAAAACCTTTCCGGAGGATATAAAACATATTCTCTTGCCATACAGAAACAGAGCAATGAAGATATTTTTCAAAAAGATCATATTGCTAAAGATGACATGATATATACAACTAAACCTGCTGAAAACAAAGGAGAAAACATGAATAAAAAAACAGTGTCACTCGATGCCTGCGGATTGCAGTGTCCAGGTCCCATAATGAAACTGAAAGAAAATATGGATAAGCTCGATCCTGGAGACAGAATAGAAATAACTGCAACAGATCAGGGATTTTACAAAGATTCAAAAAGCTGGTGCAATGTCACAGGAAACACTCTTCTGGATCTGACTCAGGAAAAGGGAAAAATAAAGGCAGTTATTGAAAAAAGTGTTCCTCAAGGATTTTCGGGCAGTCCGGCACATTCAGACAAAACAGGGAAAACACTGGTTGTATTCAGTGACGATATGGACAGGGCTCTCGCCTCTTTTGTTATTGCAAACGGTGCTGCGGCAATGGGGAGGAAAGTGACAATGTTCTTTACTTTCTGGGGACTTAATGTTGTTAAAAAAGAAAAGACTCCCGCTGTTGAAAAAGATTTCATGGGCAAAATGTTCGGGATGATGCTCCCCTCTTCTTCAAAAAAACTTAAGCTGTCAAAAATGAATATGGGTGGAATGGGAACAAAAATGATGCGTGGCAGAATGAATTCCCTTAAAATTGACAGCCTTGAAACAATGATAACTCAGGCAAAAAATGCCGGTGTTGAAATGATCGCATGCCAAATGTCGATGGATGTCATGGGTGTAAAAGAGGCTGAACTTATGGATGGAGTTAATATCGGCGGAGTTGCAACATACCTTGAGCATGCGGAAGATTCAGGTGTGAATCTGTTTATTTAGAGGCACAAATTACCGGTGTTTCTTCACTTTTAACGCGGATATTTCTGATAAATGGATGAAGGGTGTATCTGGTATCGGGCATCATATCGCCCGTCACTTGAATTTCAACAGGAAAAGAACCTGTTTCTCCCGCTTTGATACTTATATCTGTTGACACAGCCCCTGCTGAAAGCATATCGCTTCTGCCGCCTAGAACTCTAACTTCGATCTCAAAAGCTTTAGCTTTAAATTCTTTTTTAGTTGAATTGGTAATTTTGATCGTAAGAGTTGCTTTATCAGAAGGATCACACTTTACATCTTCGATTGAAACAGTGATATAAGCGGGCCAGTTGATCGCCTCGATATGTCCAATTTGTTTTTCAGGAGAAAAAGCTTTGCGGGAAGAAATGTCTTTCCCTTTTGAAATCACGATACCTTTGTTTTTTGCTTCTCTTGCAAGATAATCATACACTCCTCTGAGAATTCTGTCGCCCTGTTCCGGTCTTGAACTTTTTATCAGCCGGATGATGCCGGCATGAAGCCTCATGTCACCTTTATTTATGTTATCAATGGAAAACTGAAGAAAAGCGGAAAGGAAATTTTTAAGATCTATCTCACTCCCTTTTGAAGATTCGGCACAATAGACCTCAGAAAAAGTTTGATAGCAAACTGTTATGCTCTTTTCCTCTTTTTGAGTTGACCACTTGTCTGAAGCAGTCAAAGAAAAAACAAACCCTGATAAAACAAGAAAAAACACAACACTTTTTTTACTCATAAGCTCCTCCTTTTGGCACCTCTTTTCAATTAAATTATCTCTAATTTATCAAAGTTGTCAATTAAACAGCTCTTTCCTGCAAAATATTTGACTATTTTTTCTGATTTATGTATAAAGCGATGTAACATCTGTGGACAAAAGGGAGGTTGAAAAATGAAAGTTTTTTTTATTATTGTGGCTTCGTTTCTGGTATTCGGTTGCGGAGATGTATCAACAACATCCGGCGGAAAAAACAACCCGGGTTTTCCTGATGGGGCAAAAAACGATTCCGAACTGCAGGAAGATAACAATGACACACCGACTCCGGGTGACTCTTTTTCTTCTTACGAGAAAATCCTGGAAGAAAATGGAAAATATTACTGTAAAATGCTTTTTTCCTGTGATGAGAGGGAAGAAGAAAGATCTTTTTTTGGAACTGAAGAAGTCTGTATCAGCCAAATTCTTGGATTTGTAGCTATAGATAGCAGCAAGGACAACTGCCTTAATTTTTACAGCAACAAAGCGGTACAATGTGTTCAATGTTTCAAATCTCTTTCATGCGCCGAATACTTCGGAGATGAAGATAAATGTCTGGTCTGTTCAAAGGTTTGTGACTGGGCATAGTTTTAAAACAAGTTTTATTTCTTTTTTAACAAAAAATAATTTGACATAGACCTTCCAATTCCTATTATCAAGATGTTTTGTTCTTAACTTTTTTTTTGGAGGGATTTATTATGAAAAGACTTTTTTTGGCTGTTTTAATGGTTTCAATGTTTGCTTTAGTAAGTTGCGGTGGTTATTCTGAAAGTGATTTCACCGATGATTCCATTAAACTTGCTTGCAAAATGATGCACACATGTGATGAAGCAGATTTTCAAATGGGAGACAACGAGAAAGATTGTGTAACAACAATGAAAGCTTTCGCAAGTATGAGTGACGGATCAGAAGAAAAATGCAACTTCAATTCTTCAAATGCTGAAGATTGTATTGACTGCGAGAAAAAACTTTCATGTGCAGACTATTTCGGAGCAGAAGACAAGTGTCCTATCTGTGAGAAAGTTTGCGAATAATCTTTTAAAACTTTCTGATTTAAAACTTTCTCATTAAAAAATTTTTTCTTAACTAAAACTTGTTCCTCAATATTTTTGACATGACAGGAATGGTCACCTATAATTACCAGGTTGATTTTGTTTTATTAAAAAAGGTGGATCATGTTACTCAAAGGAAAAGAGCTTGCCGACAAAATTGTCAACAAACTTCAAAACGAAGATACCCCGCCCCTTAATCTTGCAGTTTTTCATCCTGTAGGAGACGGTGCGGCAGAAAGTTATCTTAAAATGAAAGAAAAGTGGCTGAAAAAAATAAATGCCAGTCTGAGGGTTTATCCCGTATCATCAAGCACTCCGCTTATAAAATTTTATGAGCAGCTTGATGATGTTAATAACGATCCTTCAGTTCACGGAATAATGGTCGAGCTTCCTCTACCCATTGAGGTTAACTACTGGAATCTTCATACAAAGATCAACCCCGCCAAAGATGTTGACGGGATAACATTTCATAATCAGGGCGAATTTTTTGCAACTATAACAGAAAAGATCGTACCCTGCACTTCTGTTGCTTCTATCAGGCTTCTTGAACATTACGACATCCCGCTTGTAGGGAAACATGCTCTGGTAATTGGCAGAAGCAATATCGTGGGACTCCCTTTATTCAAACTTTTTCTCAACAGAAATGCAACTCCTACTATTGCCCACAGACACACTCATGATCTGAAGACACTGGTTTCAAATTCTGATGTGATCGCAATAGCGGCAGGGAAAAAAGGATTGATCAAATCAAGTGATGTCAAAGACGGAGCAACTGTCATTGACATAGGTATAAATGTTGGAGAAGATGGAAATATCCATGGAGATTTTGATATTTCATCTGAAACGGAAAAAGAGAGGATCAACTATTCCCCGGTTCCCGGCGGTGTTGGAGTGGTAACCAACGCAGTTATGCTCGAAAACCTCCAGAAATGTTACAAAATACAGTCAGGACAATATCAAAACAGGTTTTAATGAAAAACATTTCAAAAATAATTGACTGTGAAACGGGCGACTCTTTTTCAAAGATCATAATGAACTGGACAAAAATAACCGGAAACAGTAACAGAGACATTATGATGCCTTTGAAGATCTCAAACGGCACCCTTGTAATCGCAGTTCCAAACGGAATGGTTTCCAAAGCGGCTGTCAGGTTCAAAAAAAAGATTCTCGAAAATATCCTTAATATTGCAGGATCTTCCGGAATAAACGACTTAAAGTTTGTCATAGATCCTAAATCTTTCAATATAAAAAGATCTGAAGAAAAACCGGAGAAGAAAATAATTGAAATATCTCCCGAAGAAACTGCACAAAAGAAGAAACAACTTGAGGAAATGGGAATTTCACCCGAACTTTCAGAAACATTTGCTAAAATAGAGCTGCTCTGGGAGAAAAAAAATAGATAACACACTGTTTGACAGAGAA
>SLGQ01000344.1 GCA_007136595.1 Candidatus Sumerlaeota bacterium
AGACTGCTCAAAACAACAATATAGAAAATTTACAACCTGTCAATATCGGAGAAAAAAATGAAACAATTTTTACTTGACTTTAAAGGGAATAACTGACCCCTGTTTTTCGAGAATGGTTTTGTTCCGGCTGTCATAAAAAATGAAAAAAGGCGGGAATATATTAATTGCCTCACCCTTGCTGACAAAGGTGACCTTTCTGAATTTATTGCTTTTATTGCACAGTCATTGATTGAAACAATGGATCAGATCATCGCCGAATTCAATAACCGCTTAGTTTAAATGATTGAGCAACTGCATCCCGAACTGTCTTTCTGGTCATTTTCTTCTTTATCGTTTTGATGATCATCTTTGATTTTCTGATCGTCATCCAAAGTTTCAATATCAGGAAATATTTCTTCGTCATCGGGAAAATCTTCATAAGAGTCATTGTCCAGACTCAAATCATCGTCGTCACTTTCCTCGATCTCCTCTTCCAAAACATAAGAGTACAGGTTTCCCATAATTCTATAAGCACTGTGTTCGCCTATTTCGTCAAGATGAGTATAAACTATCAGACCACTTTTATCTCCGGATGATACAATAACAGGGGATATATTTTTTATTTTTTTCTCAGATATAACCTTAGTTTTTTGTCGAGTTACAGTAAAATCCTCGTCAAAAGTTGCGGCATATATATCTATGTTGCCATTTGTTTTTTCTTTTTCCCAAGCCATTATAAATTCAATTCCATTAAAAATCAGATAAGGATTCATATCGCGGTCAATAGATTGAAGTATTCTTGTCCCGTCATTCAATGGGACACCTTCTTTGCTGACAGGCGTTCCGTATATATTTTGATGAGCATCTTTGTTTTTTGAAATCAGTGTTGACCACACAAGAAAAAAAGAATCTCCATCGTAAGCCATTGAATAGCCGTAAATAAAAGAAGGAGAATCCGCAAGATTTAAGATATTGTTACTAATATACTCTCCTGATGACGAGTTAACAATTACTCCTATAATTTCACTGTTGAAGGTTTTAGTATTAGAAACTATAAAAAACGATCCATTACCGTAAGTTACAGACCATTCATAAAATGTTCCGCCGGAAATCCTGTTTTCTCTCTCCTGAATTATTCCTTCTGTGTCAACTCTGATTCCATTTAAATATTCTTTTCTTTCGCTCCCATCATAAATATGCCATAAAACATAATATTTTCCATTACCATAGGCAATAGAAGGTTTTTCCATTTTATCTGTAGATTTGCTTAACTCAATAGGTTTGGAATTAATAATTTTACCTTCTTTTGAAATAAAAACACCTTTTATGCTATATTCTTTATTTAAGGTATCATAGCTATCCCATACAGCAAAATAGTTTTTTCCGTCAAAAGCTATAGCTGGATTATTATCAATTTTTTCATTTTCGCTAACAATGAAGCTTTCTTCTGCAAGCAGAGTCCCCTTTGTGCTTAACATTGCACAATATATTGATTTATAAGGTGATTCTCTGTTGTCACTCCACAAAACAAAGTAGTTTTCTCCATCAAAAGCCATAGCCGGACTATCCTGATTATTTGATGACAAAGAAATCAAAAAAGATGTTTCTTTTGTGTTTTCATTTTTAGATATAATAGTTCCCTTTATTTTCGAACTATTTTCAACTGTGTCTTCCCATAAAACCAAAACCTTCTCTTCTGAAACAGAGAGAGCCTGAGTATAAACAGGAAAAGGATGTGGACTGGAAAAATTATTGTCTGTATGAATTTTTACAATGTCAGTACTTGCCGGTTCTCCGTTTTTATAAAATTTCATTACTGAGATAGAATACTTCCTGGGTTGATTAGTTTCTGTTGGCTCCTCACTAATCCAGGCAATATAAAACATATCACCGTCTGTATCGAGTCCAATATAAGATTTGAAAGGAATACAGCGAACATTTTCAGATGCAAGAATAATTACTTCTCCCAATGGTTCACCCTTGTTGTTAACACTGACACCTAATATTTTAGTGGGCTCAAATTTTTTAGTTTGAAACCATGTTACAAAATAGTTTTCTCCGTTGTAAAAGACTCTTGGGTTATATTCTTCGGTGTCAACTTCATCAGATTTATAAATAATTAAATTTTCTTTATAATCATCACCAGTACTGATTAATTTACCTGCTTTGGAAACTCTATTGGCAGATATTCCCCCGTGCCGTCCATGAAAAACAACAAGAAAATCAGTTCCGCCGAAAGCAACATCAGGGTTTACTCCCCTGGCAATTTCAATACTCTCTTTGTCAAGAACAGTTCCACCACTATGAACTCTTTTTCCTTTAATGTAACCTGATTGACCCCATACGACTAAATTATTAGTTCCGTCAAATGCAATGGCAATTCCATCTCTTCTAACATTTTCTTTACAAATATATTGTTTTGACAAAACTTTTCCTTCCGTACTCAAAATTGCTGAAAAAATCTCCTTGTCAGCATTTACTCCGTGTTCAACAAACCATACAACAAAATAATTTGAGCCATTAAATATAATTTTAGGGGCTCTCTGATTTGCCCTCAAAGAAGAAATCAGAAAAGATTTTTGACCGATAACTGTTCCATCGGGAGCAATTATTGCTCCATATATGTCATAGTACTTTCCATTTCGTTTATCACTCCAGACAGCCATATAGTTAGTGCCGTCAAACGCGACAGAGGCTTCCATCTGATCATTAATGGAAGATGTTATAACATCTTTTTGGTCTAAATAAAACTCTGAACCAAGTTCAATTCCAGACAAAAAGTCTGTTCCATTCAAAATGATAAAAACAGCAAATACCCCCCATAAAAAAACTTTTTTCACTTTCATTTTAATACCCCAGAAATTAAACAAATTTACAAAACAATAATTTTAAAAGTCTACAAAACAATTAACCTTACACTATTTCTTTGCTTTGTCAACAATTCGTATCGATAATAAAACTTCAGATTTTTATTTCACATTTCCGGTTCAAAAATCATTTCGAGAGTTTTTGGGATGGAAGTTGCGATCTTCGGGTTGAGTTCCCCCAGTTTTCTGATAAATCTTATTTCAGATATTGATCGAAGCTGAAAAAGGTCAATGACAGATCTCTTTTCAAGATTGTTAAATTTATCGGGGTTCACAGTCAGCATCCATGGGTTTTTTTCGTAGTGAGGTTTGTGATCGGTAAGGGGAGCAACTATTTTAAGTGGCAAAAGACCGATATCGTTATTGTTGAGAACAACACAAGGTCTTGTTTTTTTTATTTCAGCCCCGATTGCCGGATCAAGATTGATAAGCCATATTTCATATTGTTTCAAAGTCATCTCCATCAAGATCTTTCATTGAATTAAGGTCGCCGTTGGAAAGATATTCTTCCCTCATTAAAGCAGCCCGTTTACGCAATTTTGATCTGCGATGCTCCTTGATGAATGTTTCAAAAGCCATCCTTAAAACAGTTGACCGGCTCACCTTAAGCTCTTTTTGAATCTCATCAATCTCACTTACATATTCATCCGGCATTGAAATCGTTATCCGATTAGTCATAACAAACCTCATAAAATAATTATGAACACAATTCATACTATACTTATGAACATTGTGATGTCAAGAGTTTTCACTCCGCAAAACTCTTAACTTTCTCTTTTATCTGATCTCTTATCCGGATGGTGCGGGCAAGTTTTTCTTCTTCGGTTCCAGATAATCCGGAGGGGTCTTGAAATCCCCAGTGGAGGCGTGTGCCTTGTCCGGGGAAAAATGGACATGCTTCTGCGGCTGTTTCATCACAGACTGTGACAACAAAATCGAATTTGATGTGTCCGTCTATGAATTCATCAACTGAGTTGGTGGTGTGTCCCGATATGTCTATTCCGTCAAGTGCCATCGCTTTTACAACAACCGGATTAAGGTTTCCCGGTTCAAGTCCTGCACTCCATACTTCAAATTTGTCTGATGCAAAATGTCTTAAATATGCTTCTGCCATCTGGCTTCTTGCGGAGTTGTGGATGCAGATAAATATAACATTTTTTTTCATTGGTTTTCCTCCTTTGGGAACCAGTGTTTTGTTTTGTTGGCAATTTTTACAAGGGTAAGCATAACAGGAACTTCAACAAGAACTCCCACAATTGTGGCAAGTGCAACGGGTGAAGTAGGTCCAAAGAGTGCAATGGCTACAGCTACCGCAAGTTCAAAGAAATTCGATGCCCCTATCATTCCTGCCGGAGCTGCCACACTGTGACACAGACAAAGCTTTTTAGAGCTGAAATATGCAACAAAAAAGATGAAGAATGTCTGGATGGTAAGAGGAATTGCAATAAGAAGGATATGGAGAGGATTGTTAAGGATCACATCTCCCTGAAAAGAAAAAATTATAACAAGGGTAAGAAGCAAACCACCAATAGTTATATTATTAAACTTAGTGATAAATCTGGTGTTGAAATATTCAAGCCCTTTCTTTTTTATCACAGTTTTTCTTGTAAGCACTCCTCCGGCAAGGGGAATTACAACAAACAGTACAACAGAGAGAAAAAGGGTGTCCCAGGGAATTGTTATTCCGCTTATCCCCAGAAGCAAAGCAACTATCGGAGTAAATGCGATCAGTATGATAAGATCGTTTGTTGCAACTTGAACTACTGTATAGGCGGGGTTTCCTTTTGTAAGGTGACTCCAGACAAAAACCATTGCAGTGCAAGGTGCGGCACCGAGAATTATTGCTCCTGCAAGATAGTCTCTTGCAAGATCAGGGGGAATAAGAGCTTTAAAAACTACAAAAAAGAAAAACCATGCAATTAAATACATTGAAAATGGTTTTATAAGCCAGTTTGTTATCCATGTCACAAAAAGTCCTTTGGGATTTCTTCCCACATCTTTAACACTTGCAAAATCAACTTTCATCATCATCGGATAGATCATGAGCCAGATAAGAATTGCAATAGGGATAGAAACATTAGCATATTCAAATTTTCCAAGAAACTGAGGTATGGCAGGGATAAATTTTCCTATCATTACTCCTGCAACCATACATAATGCTACCCACAACGAAAGATACTTTTCAAAAAAACTGATCCCTGTTGATTTGTTCTCCATTTTGTTCTCCATTTAAATGTCACAAGTTCCAATACTTTCTTTAACTTTTTTCCATTCACCCAGTTTTTGATGAAGTTCTGCA
>SLGQ01000233.1 GCA_007136595.1 Candidatus Sumerlaeota bacterium
GAGCTGGTTTTATTAACTTTATTAAAGGGAGGCTAGTCATGAAGTTAGTTCGTTACAGAGAACCGGGCAGTGTAGCCCAGAGAGGTTTCAACAATTGGATGGAAGATCTTTTCAGTGAGTTTTTTGATTCATCAGTTGACAGATTTTCAGGATCGGGGATCTATCCTAAAGTTGACATTGAAGAAAACGAAGAGGGTTACCTTTTTAAGGTTGAAGTTCCCGGTGTAAAAAAAGAAAATGTCAATGTTGAAATTGACGACAGAGTCTTAACTATCAGTGGAGAGAAAAAAGAGATCGTCGAAGAAAAAGAAAAAAATGTATTCAGAAAAGAAACTTACAGCGGAACTTTTTCAAGATCGTTCACTCTTCCGGAACATGTTACAAGCGATCAGGCTGAAGCTAAATATGAAGACGGCATACTTTTCCTGAAGATCCCGAAAAGCAAAGAGAAGATCAAAAAGAAAATAACTATCAAGTAAACTTACGAAAAGATCAGGTAACCTATTATGGCGGCGATATAAGCTATCGCCGTCATACCCACATATTGCACTGTGGGCCAGAACCATGAATTTGTCTCAATTTTTACTGCCGCAAAAGTGGCAATACAGGGTGCTGCAAGCAAAATGAAAAGTATGATAGCAATAGCTGTTGCAAGTGAGTAGCTTTCCTTGAATTTCTGCTGAAGCAGAAGGCTTCCTTCTTCTTCCTCGGCTTCATCCGCATCCATTGCAAAAAGTATGGATATCTGGGAAATAAAAAGTTCTTTGGCAGTAAGACTTGCAAGAAAAGCCGAAGCTATTTTCCAGTCGCCACCCATTATCTCAAAAGCAGGCTCCAAACCTTTCCCTATCCTTCCTGAAAAAGAGTGTTCAGCCTGTATCATGGCAGCTTCCTGTTCAGTAACTCCTGGAAAAAGATCTGTATCTGCTTTAGGAAATGTGTTCAAAACCCAAAGCACTATGCTTGCAAAAAGAATTAAAGTTCCCGCTTTTTCAAGAAAATGTTTTCCTCTGCTCCATGTAAGTATCCATATTGAACGGATAGAAGGTTTTGAATATGCCGGAAGCTCAATGATAAGAGGGTTTTCTTCCCCTTTAAAAACGGTGAGCCTCAGTATTTTTGCAAGAATTATAGCAAAAGCAACCCCTATCAAATAGATTGACAACAATGTCAACGCCTGAAACTTGAGAGGAATAAACGCTGAAATTAAAAGAAGATAAACCGGAAGTCTTGCTCCGCAACTCATAAAAGGAGTTACCATGATAGTTGCAAGTCTCTCAAATTTATTTTCGATTATCCTCGCACCCATAACAGCAGGTACAGTACATCCGAAACCAAGTATCATAGGCATGAAACTTTTTCCGCTAAGTCCTATTTTGGACATCCATTTATCCATTATAACGGCAACTCTTGCGAGGTATCCGGTATCTTCAAGGATTGAAATAGCGATAAAAACAAGAAAAATATAGGGAGCAAACACAAGAACTCCCCCCACTCCACCGATAATACCTTCAACAATGAGATCCCTGATTATAGACTCGCTGCCTTCCGCCCAGAAAGAACCGATAAATCCCCCTAAGGAATCAAAAAAATCGGCAAATAATTCTTCAAGAGGTTCTCCGATCATAAAAACAGCCTGAAAAAGAACAAATAAAGTAAAAAGAAAAACAGGCATTGAGAAAACCGGATGAAGAACTATTCTATCAATTTTCCCGGAAATGGAGTCATCCATCTTTTTTTCTGCAACACTTGATTTCCTCACTACATTTTTAATAAGTGCATACCTTTCCTGAACCATTATCATCGAATGAATTTTATGACCGGTAAATGAAACAAGTTCCTTTATGACCCCATCTATTTTTTCAAGAGTGGGAGCACTCAAAGCATTTCTGTCAATATCGCTCCCTTCTATGAACCTGATAGCTCTCCAATCTTTTGCAAGTTCAGGGTTTTCAGATAAAAGTATTGATTTTATTTCTGAAATATATTTATTTACTCTTTCAGAATAAGGAACATTGGCTGTCTCCGGTTTTTTTTCAAATATTTCGACACACTTATCAAGAAGATCATTTATCCCCTTCTTTTCCCTTGCAATTCCTTTAACGACCGGTGTTTCAACTTCAAATGACAGTTTTTCAACATCAATTGCATATCCCCTTTTTTCCGCTTTGTCTGTCATATTGAGGAAAAGGACAACAGGAACTTTCATCTCCAGTATTTGAAGTGTAAGATACAGATTTTTCTCAAGATTAGAAGCATCAACTATGTTAATTATCACATCAGGTTTTTCCTGTGCAATAAAATTTCTTGAGACAACTTCTTCCGGAGAAAAAGCATTCATTGAGTAAATTCCGGGCAAGTCGGTTATCGAAAGCTCATAACCTTTAAATTCAATTTTACCTTCTTTTCTTTCTACAGTTACTCCGGGATAGTTGCCTACATGCTGATTAGTACCGGTAATAACATTGAAAAGGGTACTTTTCCCTACATTGGGGTTACCCGCAACAGCAATTTTGATCTTTTCCACTTTTTTTCTCTTTAAAAAATATCTTTTCCGCCATCCCTCTGCCGACAGCAAATCTGTTGCCATCAACATCAATAACCACAGGCCCGTTCCTTTTGTTAAGAACGACCACTATTTCAGTTCCGTCACTTATTCCCATTGATGCAAGCCGGTTATAAAGCCTCATTCCGGTATCTATCAGATCGATCACTCCCGAATCTCCGGGATTCATGTGGACAAGACTTTTCATTTCAGCCTCCGAATTAACTTCAGACAATATAGTTAGCCAAAGCTAATTTGTCAATATGTTTTTAATGAAGTGTTAATCTTTTGAAATAAGGAAGTTTTAATCTATTTTCTTAGGATCAGAGGAGAAAAGTGTTTTTGCATTTTGAACGACATAAAAACAGTCGGAACCTTCAGGTATTTTAACTTGTTCAAAGAAATTTGCATTCCCTTCAAAATGGCTTGATTTTTCTTTCATGCTGTTTGCGGCACCGCCACTGAGCATATTGTTGTCTGTTTGAACAACTTCCTGAACATCAGTCCATACAATATCACCACCGGCAGTTTCACCGTCATCGGCAAACCAACCATTTCTAAACGCGGAGGATGATTTTTGAACTATATGTACCGTCCCGCTCATAAGACCTGTCGCGACAACTTTAATTCCGGGAACTCCATCATTGTCCCAGTCTTCAACACACGGATCTGTCGGAATTTCCGGAAGAGTATAGTTCGCAGGATCATCACCGTAGCAATTTGGATCAATTGACCTGATCTCCCAGAACACATCCTGCTCAAAACCGAAAGTGCCATCACCATTGTCAACCAGCCATGACGGCTTTTCAAGAAGTGGAAGTGCATCTGCAAAACTTTGAGGCATGTTAAGTCTCAAAGACCAAGCCATGCTGTTATCAATTGTGATATTACAAATTTTTGCGTGAACTGTCACCTGATCTTCCTGCTGCTCTTGAACAAGATGAAGATAGGTTCTTGTCCATGCTTCCGCCATATCTATTGTGGCAACTTTTGAATTTGCTGTAAACCACATTTTCTGAGCATAATGTCCGCAAACATTTGGATAATCTCCGGGATCACAGGTACATCTTTCAGAATCAACCCATTCTCCCTCAACACATTCCTTATAAAGCAGTCCCGTGTCATCAGATCCGCACACTGTATCACCAAGTCTTGTCTCACCTTCTTCACACTCAGCTTCGGCATTTCCAGTGTTTCCGGTATTCCCGGTATTTCCTGTGTCACCTGTGTTGCCGGTATTTCCTGTATTTCCGGTGTCACCTGTATTGCCGGTATCTCCGGTATTCCCGGTATTTCCTGTGTCCCCGGTGTCTCCAGTGTCTCCTGTATCCCCGGTATCCCCGGTGTCTCCGGTGTCTCCAGTGTCTCCTGTGTCCCCGTTGTCATCGGAATCTCCGCAGGAAACTGAAAAAAGAGAAAAACTTAAAATAAAAACAAAGATCAGAAACTTTTTCATACCGTTTCCTCCTAAAAATATAGTTTAAACCAAATACCGCCTGAAAATATCTGTCCACTTGAAGTAAATCCGGGATATCCAGGGTTATTTGTCTGAAACCCTACCGATTCAACGATTTTTTCTCCCGGTTCACATTCTCTGGAAACAGCATCACAACTTGATTCAGGAAATTCGTCAACAACTGTACCCCCTTTTCCAACGGAATTGGGAACTCCCTCATCTTTTACTGTCTCTCTTTTTAACATTATCAGAGATTGAAAATTGATCCCTGTTTCAAGCTGCACATTTTTTATATCCCAAGTATAACTGAACCCTGCTGCAAGATTTATTCTGTCATTGTCAACATAGTTGGTTCTCCCTTTCTGGTCAGGAACCGGAGAAAAGAAGTATCCGATATCAAGTCCCGCTTTTATTGCATTATGCTCTATTGCGGCACCGACAATAAATTCCCATGTATCTTTCCATTTGTATTTATCGACCGTTTCATGAGTCCAACCGCCTACAGTGGAAAAAACTCCGTCTTCACTGGTAGTTTCAATCGAAGGATCCCAGTAATAATTATCCTGCGGTCTCTCACTGTATCTTGATATGTAGTCCGACCATTTTCTCCAAATTGCGGTGAACCCGAGATTAAGCAAAAAATCATCTTTCAATTTTAAATCTGTTATTGCAATTGACGGTGAAAGTGTCAGCGGTTTATAGGCATAAGTTACATCTAGAATATTGGTGTTTATTTCAGCTTCCTGTTCTCTGTTGATATTCCAGAATGTTATTTTATTTACTGTGTCAACAGTTGTTTTTGTCGGCAAGTGTGCCGCAAACCCGAGCTGAAGAAAGTTAAACCGGGTTGAAGCAAGAGGTTTTACAACTAATCCGAAATGGGGTGTGAACTTTGCTTTTATTGTGGTATCGGCATGGATTTTGTTTTCATTTTTTCCGGCATCGGGTGTATAGACAGTGGTATTTATATCTGCCTGAGCCGTAGCACTTACCCCGACACCTCCATAGATCCATTTGTATCCGCCTGACAAAGCAAGAGAGAGGTTAAAGGCACTCATTCTGTCGTGATAAAGTTCATAGTGAAGGGAATTGGAAAAGTTTGATTCCCTTTCGTCGGGAAAAAATGAATCCTGTCTCATGATATTGCCGACAGGTATGACCCCGTAAAATCCGATAGCGAGATATTCTTCAAAAATAGGGAACACCAATCCCAATCCACCGTAAAGTTCACCGCTTTTTGGAGAGTGTCCACCTCTTTCATCAAGGTCGGCTGTAGGTCTCGGTTTAAAAGGAAGATTCGTTTCGCCTTGCAACCTGTCATCGCGGTCTGCACCGTAAATTCCTGTTCCCTTGTCAACATCACCCGTTATGTCCAAAGAAGGATCTCTTTCCATAAGAGAGATGTCGAGATTTTGATAGCCGTAAAAAATGTTGAATGAAAAACTTCTTTTCATAAGCGTCAAAAGAGCAGGATTAAAATAGGTAGCCTCCGCCCCCTGTGCAAACATCCTTGAGCTGTGAGGGTTTGTTGTTCCCGCAGCTCCAAGAGTTTCAGAAAGAGGAGAAGAATAGAGAGAAAATGAGAAAAGAAAAACAAAAATGAGTAAAACAATTTTTTTCATAATTTACCACCAACTAAAAAAAACTGATGAATAATAACTGTTTTCCCTTATTCTGTCAAGAAGTTACAACCTTTTTTTGAACTCAGGTGTCAGGTTTATGAATTTACTGGAGTTATTTTATCTTGCAAAAAAAAGGGGAGCCGAAGCTCCCCTTGAAAAAATTCCAAATAAACCCTGATCAGAAACGCTGTACATAAAATGCAGCCATCCCAAAATGTTCGGCAATAAATGAATTGAGCTGATCAAGAGTTGTTTCCATGATGCCGAGTCTGCTCCATGGTTCTCTTGAACCTGAAGAAGCATCAAGTATCTCTTTTTCTTTAAGCATTTTTGCATGAGTTACAACTCTGAAAGCGGGTGAATATCTTCCATATTTCTTTGAAAGATAGTTCTTAAACTGTTCGGGATCGACAAAACGGATATCATCACCATCATTTCTCATTCTTGCAATTTCAGCGTCCCTGTCAGCCGTGGAAATCCCCGGGTTGTTGCTTTCTACAAACTCTTCAAGATACCAGGTGGGCCATACTGCTTCAACGATACATGCTGAGTAATCGGCATTAATGTCAACTTTGAGTATGTCCTCGCGGCACTTTCTCCACTCTCTGTATGCAAACGCATCTGCATTGTCCATTGCACTTACAGGGATCCTTGCTCTATAGTAACCGTCCTCGTCTTTGTTGAGGAATTCCTCTTCATTAACATCCGGAGGAGCATAGAGATACCTTTCGTGTATAGGAATATAGTGACTTGCCCATCTTCTGAGAACTGAGGTATCAGCAGAAACATTTGCTATATTACCCATTGCCCAGTAGTTAGGCCACATTTTGTCGAAGTATATCCAGCTGGCGTGTACCGGAACAAATCTTCCCGGATCTGAAGGATCAGCTTTAGCACAAATATTTTCAACAGGCTCATACGCCCCTTGTTCCCTTGAACCTGTCCAGAAACTTGGAACTGCTGCAAAATTTGTAAGAAGATTAACAGGATAGTTGATCCTCACAAGTCTGTTGTCCCTGAAAGTGTCAACGCAGTAAGGTGAGAATGACATTACAGCTTCTTCTGTAGTAATATCGGAAAGAACATTGAATATAACATTTTCAAGTCCGTCAAAAAGTTGATCCAAGCTGTTTGCCCTGCTTTCTCTTCTATATTTGCCATCAAGCCATCCTGAGTTCGTAAGAGTGAAAAGGGTAACCATTTTTTCAATCCCGAATCCCCTTCTGATAACCTTGTCGTAATAGATAGAGGGGTTATCCTGGATGTCGTATCTGTCTCTGTGGTAACGACCCATTGAAGCAGGAACATCAATGAAAGGACCAAAACGGAACAGATCGGCTTCCTCTTCAATTCCGGGAATATAGTTGTCCATACTTCCAAAGAAAGATGTCTGGAGCGGATGGAGCGTATCAATTCTCTCGTTAAGAGATCTTTGAGGATCATTTTCCCTGTCGATCAAATCCTGAGTAAATACACACTTGTTTTTGTCAACATTACACTCATAAACATTAGGTCCTCTGTAGTTTTCCCTACAGTCGTCATCTACTTCACAATATTCATAACCGTACTTGTCATAGTGTGACGGAGATTTAACCCTGTTTTGTGCATATTTTCCAACTGACGGTCTGTACATACTGTCAAAAAGGAGATACTGAACACCTTTCATACCGGCAATTACATGGTCTCCAACTCCAAGAGGTGTGTGTGTCCTTACATTGCCGTGATCATCAAGCCAGTATTCCCTTCCTCTGAGGGCATTATAGTGTTCTACACACTGATGATTTTCAACCTTTAAGAAGTTGTCGGGGCTTTCATCAAGAGGTATTCTGTATGCCATATCACCTAACTGATCCTCAAGAGCATCTCTAAGAACAGGATCATCAATGTAGTCAAAATTCGGTGGAACACATCCTGTCATAAAAATTTCACCGTCAGCTCCGTAAAGGGGAACATGTCTGAACCATTTTCCATAAGCATGGAAGTTGTAGTCTGTCAGGAAGTGGACAAAAACATACTGTCTGAGAAGTGAATTAAGTATCATGTGCCATGATGTTCTGCCACGGAACTCTCTGAATTTGGGGTTACCTCTTCTGAAGTATCTGAGGTAGTAATACATGTGGTCTCTGTCAGTCATGTGCCTTATCATATCTGCACCGGTGTAACCACCGTCAAAAACATTACCTATCGGTTCTTCTCTTGATTTTTCATCAGATACAAAAAGATATTTGAACTGACTGCCGTCATTTACGAGATAGGTAGTATCAGGACTGCAGTAATACTGGTCAGGGTCTGTCCCGTCACAGTCATGTTGGAATCTTGGATTGTTATCATCAAATCTTCCAAGCATCGTTCTGTGGAATCTCGGAACAACTCTTGTGATCTTTTTACCATTGTCATCATAATGTTCAACAACTTCTCTGGGTCTATCAACTTTAATGAGATCCCCTGTTTTTTCATCTATGTAAGGAGTGTTGACTTTAACAAAGTCGGGATATCTCGGATCTCTTATCTGATTGACCTGGAATCTGCCGAGGTGTCCCGCATTGTCATTTTCATCACCTTCCATTACAACAACACCGTAATAATCATCATTTGCTACCTTGTGCTGTTCAATTGAGCGACCGTAAACAAATTTAAGAGCAGCCTTATCATATTTTCCAAGTCCACTGGCATGAGAATATGCTTCCATCTGATAGTCCATCACAGATGCATAAGCAAAGTAGTTCATTGTTGATTCATGTGTCTGCCTGATCCTCCAAACTTCGTCACCGATAGTGCCGTGAGTATTTTCAGGATCCTGAAGTCTTCCTCTTACATGATCTTCAATTTTTTCAGCAAGTTCAGGATAGTTTTCAGTTCTGAAGTATCCATCTCCGTAGTTGTTTCTGTCAGCAGATGCGGCAAAGTTGTGTCTGAGACCTACAACATGCCCCATTTCGTGCTGAGCTACACCCTTATAAAGAAGTTTTTCAAGTTCATCATAGATCGCATAAATAAGAGCATGCTCATATTTGTCAGCATTATTTCCATCCCAGTTGTTGATCGAACTGCGGAGTTCCTGCTGTTTCTGCTTTATGAAGTTGATAATTGTACCGTCAAGGAAACTTTCATCGAAATCAAAGTCTCTTGCCCTTGCTTCCATAAAGCGGATAAGCTGTGCATTCATCATATCCGGACCACCGAACCACGGCTGCATGATCTCTCTTTCCGCATCACTGTAAGAGGGGCTTCCTGCAGGATCTGCCCATGGGAAAAGTGCTTTTTTAACGGAATAAGGAACCATTTTTGATTCCCAGTCGCTATCTTTGATCGTTGACCAGTCAAATCTGTCATACATTTTGTTGGTTTTCTTATACCTGTCAATGAAATGAGCCAGCGCACCATCCTGAGTTCCATCAAGACCTGCTTGGAACCTGTTTGGCATTTCATTTATCATTATCATCGAATTTTCAGGTCTCATTCTGCCGACAAGAGATTTTGTCTCGTAAGTGTCCGGATCATTATCCCAAGTAGTTGAAGGGAAATCATAGTATTCAGGCTGAAGAAGTTCAGCAAAATCCCATGCTGCAGGATCGTCTTTTGAAATCGCCATTCTTGCAAGCTCAACTGCTCTGGTTGTTACCCAGGCAAGAACAGAACCGGCATTATTTGCACCGGCACCCATTGACTGTCCTGTCTCAGGGTTTACAGTCCACTGTGCAACACCGAGTATTCCAAATTCAGTCGGTTTGTCAACCCAGTTAAGCATTGCACCTTTGGCATTACCGTTCTGATATTTATGTCTGAGAACAGGAACTCCGCCACTTGTTACACATCTTCTTTCTTCATTGAGAACACAAGCTGCCATAACTTCAACGAAACCACTGGGACACTTTTCATCGTGGTCGTAAACTTTGCAGTCCCAACGATCTCCTCTCCACTCCGGTCTTCCTGCTTCATCAACATAAAGTTTTGTCATTTGTTCTTCTGTAGTAAAGCAGCTTTCAAAGTAGTTAAGTTTTCCGGGGCGGGCGTAAGCAGCATCCGCCTCTTCCTCAGTTACACATATTTTCGCAGCATTAGCACGGTTGCTGCTATCATAATTATGATAGTTTCCGTAACCGTAAAGTGCTTTGCCGTCTCTTTCTTCTATATATCCTTCTACCGGGTTTCTTACAAGAACGACCATGTCATTTCTTAACTGATCCATGATCCTTCTTATCTCGGCAGCTTCTTCTTCGTCTTCAACTTCATCTATGAAAGAACCGTCCCAGTTTTGTATCCATGCATGTTTTTCAGGGACGAAACATTTATCTTCCCAGTCATCAGGAAGGTCATGCCCAAGCCACCAGGTTCTGTCCCTGTCAACCCTCAATTCTCTGGGAGCATCAGCTTCAAGGCGTTTGCCGTTGATATCAACAAAATAGTCGTTGTCATAATTTTCCATATACCATTTTGTAAATTCACGGGTATCACTTCCCGGATTCATCGCGGCATATCTGGAAGCCAATATCGCATGGTTGTAATCTTTTGTGATCGCACAATTTATCGGGATCATACGAAGCGGAGTTTTGGGAGAAGAAATGAAAACAAGTTTCTGCTGATATTTAATATCATTGAAACATTCGTTTACATTGGAGTAATCTCTGCCTGTACATGTGAAATTCCAGTTTTTATTTCCATCTGCCCATGCAACATTCCAGTAATTGGCAAGTATGTAGGTTTTGTCATCTTTAAAACCGTGATAGTTGTCATATCCTCTGAAAGTATTGGTAAAATACCCGAATTGACGGAAAAGTTCATCTTTGAACTGAAGCGGTCTGAAACCGTTATCATATTTACCTTTTTTCCAATCAAAGTTTTTGGTTTTAAGGTTATATTCCCTTTTACCAACAACATCTCTGTTAACTTTTGTGAAAACATAGCGGTATGTAACTCTGGCAGGCTCATTACCTATGAACATATCAATATCTTCCCAAGTATAGATGGTACTCCAGTTATTGATAGGTTCAAAGTATTCTGTTGCCCAGAACTGGAACCACTCTATCTCTTTTGCTTTTCTTTCTTCCTCATCCTGAATGGCTGTGTAGTCTCTGTACTTTTTGGGGGCAACATATGTGCCGTCGTGAGAATAGAATTCCCAGTCGGTTGCTGTTGCAAGATGTGCTCTGTAAAAAGGAGCTCCCCATTCCTGTGTCAAACGAAGATACTTAAGTTCGTAATTGCTGACACCGCTGTATTCATGTCCCGCAAGAGAAAAATATCTTCTTTCATTCCAGGGTCTGTCCCGATTTGGAACTAAAACCGGAAGTGCTTCACCTGTCGTTGGATTTTCTGTAGGAACAATGTCATAATGATCTACGATCCTGTAAGCAACAATAGGTGTTTCGTTTACATTGAGCACCTCGTCTGTGTCAAGAGTGTTGATCTTGTCCCACACGCTGTAGGCAATAAGCCAGTTTCTTGTGATCTTCCATCTTACGATCTTTCCGTCATTTGATTCACCTATGAAAGCATAATCTGCAGTATAGGGGAGATCAACGATCGTCTGACGGAGAAAGAACTCGCCTTCGAACAATCTTTTGTCCAGAGCGAGGTCGTCAGTTTTGTCAACTGCATCCCGTTCCGTTGTACATGATACAGCGATCATGACTGCCATTAGAACGATCAGCAGTGAAAATGCTTTTTTTAACCAGTTCATAATAAATCCTCCTTTAATTAGAAACTGTATCCATATCCTATATTTAGAAAAACTCTTGTATATCTCGCTTTAAACGGATAGTTGTAAGTTCCGCTCTTAACATCGGGACCACCGGCATAAGGTGTAAATCCGGTATAGTTACCGCTGTCATATTCAGGAGCCGCTGTCTGAACTCCTCCTGTAAAATTCCAATCTTTATAGTTGTAGGCAAGAGAAGTGGAAAAAGTTGGTGAATAACTCCATTTCTGGTATTGAGTGATTTCTCTTGTGTCGCCGTCACCATAAAGATTTTCCTCTCCGCCCTTACCGTAAGTGCTCATGATGCCGTAACCGCCACCGACTGAAAATGTAACAGCTCTATATGCGAGGGCAAGGTTCAGCCCCAAACCGAATTCATGGTTATTTATATAGTACATATAGCTGTTCTGGTACCTTTCAGGTCTTGCATCATATTTTGCAAAAGTTTTCTGATAGTTAAATCCGAAGCTCGTTGTAAGTGTTGTTTCTTTTGCCACTCTGAACGGTCTTGCAAGACCGACATTAGCTCCGAGCATTGCATAAACTTTGTTCTGTTCCCAAAGGAGTGTTGATGTAAAAGGAAGAACTACTGTCACCCCGGCTGTTCCACCGATTTCCCAAAACAGAGGGAAAGGCATGGAAAGATTCATTGAAAGAGGTGTTCCGTCAAAAGATGCATGATCTACAGATGAATCAGATATCATCCCGTCATCAAGGGGCACACCTGCTTCCATACCGTATCTGTAGTTTGTCGTCAAACCGACTCCGGCACCGAAAGACATTTTAAAAGGAAGAGAATAGGATAAACCCAGTCTCAAATTGTAGCCGAAATTCTTCCTTTCTCTGGCAAAACCGTGAGAAAATCCGTTGGTGATGGAAAGTCTGAATTTTTTACTGTCAGCCTCATCTTCCTCATCATCTTCAGCTTCCTCTGCCACTTCAACTGCAACAGAAACTTCAGGCTGTTGAGCCGGAGGTTCAGCAGTCTGAACTTCATCGGCCTTTTGTTCCGGCTGAATTTCTTCGACCATAGCCTCTAAAGGCTCTTCTTCAACTTCTTCCAAAGAAGCTTCTTCAATGTCATCTGCTTCATCAATTTGTTCCGCTTCTTTTTCTTCCTCTGTTTCCGACATCTCTTCTTCCATTTCCGGAACATCGTAATCGTATTCCTGAGCGGAAACAGGCAGGATCAGAAACAGCAAAAAAGCAAGAAAGCACATCCCTAAGACTTTCATCTCGCCTCCATATATGTAAAAGATATAATAATTGTATATTTGTTCTCAGCCGCAAATCTCACACTTACCTCCGAACTGCGTCAAGGTAGTTAATAAAAAACTTAAAGTCAAATGTTTAAAGAACATTTTTCTCTGTATTTAATCTAGCAAAACAATTGCCAAACTTTTTTTATCAATTAATTCAAGCAAATAGGTTCAGTCTCCAAGTCGGATCAATTTAAAATTTTAATATCTGAAGACTGAATGCTGAAAAGAAATGTCTGGTCGCCCCTCTTTTCAGGACCGAAAAACAACCTTCCGACAACTCTGACAAGAACAACTTGTTTGAACAACTTTTCTCTGTCAACATGAAAAGGGATTTCTCCGGCATCTTTATATACATAAACAATATCTGCAAGTGTGGGAGGACTGCAGAACACACATCCTGCAAGAACAATTGAGGGATTTGACAACCAGAAAGCGTGAAAATTACCATCTGCCGGTATTTCAGCAACAGGCATTACAGCCCCTGTCATTACAACTGCGGCTCCATTCAGTTGATTCACCACAACTTCGGGGAGAGATTCACGCAACCTGAAATAAGTATAAACTTTCTTCAATCCTCTGTAGTTTATCGGATGAAGATTTGAAAAATCAGGTTCCACAACGGGATAATTCCTTGCCACAAGTTCCGCTTCGGTAAGCTCATCCGAGGCTCTCAGCACGGCATTTTCACCATGTTCTCTGTAGCTGTCGGCAATGGATTCTGAAGCCCTTTCAACACTGTCAAGCTCTGACGGGGACTTTTCTTCTCCATCTTCATCTTTGCCTGTTATTTCAGAAATATCGGGGGCAATTTTTTCCGGCTCATCCGGTTTTTCAGTTTGTCCGCCATCCACAGGATCACTTTTTGAAAGGTCTCCCATGACAGAAATGGCATCCTCACCTTTTTGCCCTGTTGCTTCATCAAATCTGTCTTTTCCCATTTTATCAAAAATAGTGACAACTATAAGGGCGGCAAGAACTACCGATGTTTTTATGAGAATACTCCTGACCCTCTGCTTTTTAGTTTTTTCTTTAGTCATATCAGTCCCTTGAAACCTCCTCTATAAGATTCATGCTGTAAATTCTGAACATTGCCGCCAAAGCAAGTATCTGCCCAAAGATAAGAGTTATGAAAACTCCCTGAACTTCAATGGCGGTAAATAAAAACGGCTCCAGATCTATTCCAAGATTCATATCTATCACAGGTTTGGCAAAATAAAGAGCGATGTGACCCGCAATAAGACCTGCAACAATTCCCGAAACTGTGATCAACATTGTTTCTATCATAACTGTAAGCGAGATAGCACCTCTTCCTATTCCAAGGGTTCTCATGAGTGCCATCTCTTTCTTCCTTTCATTAACTGACATTAAAACTGTTACAAAGACCATCATTAAAACAATGAAAAGTGTTCCGTAACTGAAAAACCCGGCAGCCTGTTCAGCTTTGTTCATATACTCGACAAGTCTCCTTACCGTTCTCCCCACATCGGCGGCAGTAGAACCCGGTTTAGCAGAGTACTCTCCCTCAAGCTGAGCCGTTGCAACCGGATTGACAGTTCTGACAAGAACCGCAGTAAGAGTTTCGTGATCGTGTTTATGGTCATCACCGTGATGATGGTGGTCACAACTATGATCATCATGTACAGCCCATACAGCTTTATAGTGTGTAAAGATCGAATAATCTTCAGGTCCATTAACCGGTTCAAGTATTGCCGCGACCCTATATTCAAAATCATCATGGACATGTGCATGGGAATCTCCGACATGTCCGTGACTTCCAACAAATTTATCCCCGATCTGCATATTGAATCTTTCTGCAATTTTATATCCTGAAACAGCCCTGTGGAGATCATTTTCAGGAAGAGGATTTTGACCATCGAAACCTTCTTCATACAAATAATAAGCCCGGGAAAGATCCCTGACAAAACTGCTGTTAACACCCACTATAGGAGCACCTCTGTATGAGTCGGATCTCGCCAAAGGATATGCGGCTGTTACCCTTTCATCTCTGAGCAACTCTTCGTAAACTGAATAATCAAGAGTTCCGTAAGGCTTATCTATGTTAAATATTGAAGACATGACAAGCTGGGTGTCACTTGACCCTTCGGGACCTACTACAAGAGGATAGCGGAGAGAAGTGTTTACAGCAGTTGCAGCAATTCCGAAAGAAACCACACCGACACCGCTTAGAAAAGTAAAGGCAACTCCTATTGCAAAGACAGATATTACAAAGGAAACCAGTCTATGTCTGATATTATGAAGGACAGCTTTAAAAATAAATGTGCTTTTCATGCTGCACCTCCTTTATCAAGAGAGAGCACCTGATCGGGAGAAAGTTCCTTGAATGTTTCGTCGTGGGATGCAAATATTATTGTTGCTCCGAACTCTCTGCATTTCATCAGTGAGTCAAAAACAGCTTTTGAAGAAACTTTATCAAGACTTGCAGTAGGTTCATCTGCAAGGATTATTTTATTTTCAGAAAAAAGAACTCTTGCAACGGCAACTCTCTGTCTTTGTCCGACAGAAAGATGGTAAGGCATGCTTTTCTCAAATCCTTCAAGTCCTACAGACTTTAATATTTCCAGAGCCTTTTCTTTGTAGCCGGGCTTTAATTTGCCGGAAAAAGCAGCCGGAGCATAGACATTTTCAATGGCGGAAAAAGGGGAAAGAAGATTGAATGTCTGGAAAATATAACCAATGTTTTCAGCTCGGAAGCGGTCTTTTTCACTTTCAGAAAGTAAACTTATGTCAACGCCCCCTATTTCAACTTTTCCTTTATCAGGAGATATCAGTCCAGATATTACATTCATCAGCGTTGTTTTTCCGCTTCCGCTGGCACCTTCAATTTTTAAAACAGAACCCGATTTAATTTCCAAATTGAGATCTTTTATGATCTCAAGTACTTTTCCTGACCGGTTCTTAAAACTTTTTGCTGCTTCTGTAATTTTTATATCCATTTCACCTCAACAAAGTATCAGACAGTTAAAAATCATTTGTGGTAAAAGTATCTTTTCCGGAATATGCGAAACGGGTGATGACACTTTTCAGCTCTCTCACATTTCCCGACCATTCATGATCCTTAAGTTTATCTTCTGCTTCTTTTTCTATGCTCAAGTCCCTTCCGGTAAGAGCAAAGTGGAGATATCTCGCAAGAGGGATTATATCTTCCTTTCTTTCCCTCAATGGCGGAATTTTAACTTGAAGTGTTGAAAGTCTGTAGTAAAGATCTTTTCTGAATGTGCCATCCTCAACTGCTTCTTCTATTTCTCTGTTTGTAGCAAGAACAAGGACAACATCAACTTTTTTACCGTTACCGCTCTCTCCTATTTTTTTAACCATCCAGTCTTCAAGAACTCTTAAAAGTTTGGATTGAAGATTAACAGGCATTTCAGCTATTTCATCAAGAAAAAGGGTTCCGCCATCAGCGGAAAAAAATGCTCCTTCCCTTTCTTCTGCTCCGGTAAAACCACCTTTCACTGTTCCGAAAAGCTCACTTTCTGCCAAAGTTTCAGGGATACTTGCCGCATTATAGGTAACAAATTTCCCTTTTCTGCCTGTCACAGTATGGACAAACTCGGCAAAAACTTCTTTACCGACACCGCTTTCTCCTGTCAGAAATATTATGGGGTGAGTGGAAAACAAGTTAGGCTGGTTAACCCAGTTTTCAATTTGCTCAAAATGTCCCGCCAAAGAACCGGAATAAAAAGATTCGCTCACTTTTTCTTTGTTTACTGCTAGAGAAACATCGTGTCTGCCAGCTATCGAAATATTATATTTTCCTTCATCAAGGAATCCTTTTTCAACTTTAACTCCGTTGATCCATGTACCGTTTTTCCCCTTATTTTGAAAATATATCCCGTTAGGTTTCATAACAAGAGCAAGATGTTCGCTGGAAACTTCGTTAAAACCTACAACTATATCGGTGTTTTTACGCCCTATCCTGACAGTTCTGTCGTTTCTGAAAGAAAAAGTGCGGCTATTACCACCGTAAGTAAGAACAATGTTTTTATATTCCGTTTTATCATCTTCCATTATAATTGTATTTCCAACTTTCAAGCTGCTTTCTTTGGATGAAAAAAGAGATAAATTAGAGTTCATTGAAAAAGAAAAAGAAAAATCTGAAATGGAAAAAACATCGTTGCCTTGGAAAGGGGTTCCGGGTTTTACCGGCTCACCGTTAAGTTTAAAACCGTTACTTGACGGATAAAGAAACCAGCTATACTCCTTTGTTTCAATATCGAACTCTTTGCGGAGAACCATTTCCTGTCCGCTTATTTCAGGAGGAAAGAGGATATCTCCTTCATCTCCGCCCACAGATATTTTCTTTTTGGCACTGTTTACATAAAACGAAAAAAGATGGTGTCCACCTCTGAATATCAGTAGATACATATTTCTCCCCTGTCAAATCAACACATTTCAAGGCATTTTATTAACTAAGTGTAAAATTGCAATTTTTATTGAAAAGTGTGTTTAACGGGAAAGCGATCAGAGATCAGAACAGTCCATTTCAGTTACGCCATCTTCTTCAAAACATTTACATAAAGGAGTAAAACCTTCATCTCCCGGTTCAAGAACACTTCCATCAGGTTGACGGTTTAACATTTCAGCCATCCGGGCTTCATCTTCGGAAAGTTTGTTCCTGAGCATTATTCTAAGATAATCGGTGTTAACTTCATCTCCAAAAGTACCGAAAGTGCCATACACTCCTCCGATAGGCATAGGAATCAACTCCTCTTCACCTGCGGGTTCTTCAAAATCAGAAATTGCATCCCAACATTCTTTTCTTTTGTTACTCTTGGTTATCTGCCCTGAACCGGTATCAAATTCTATGTCAAAAATGTGGCTTCTGACACTTACAGCAACACCGTGGTCCAAAGAACTAATGTCAACTTCCACAAGACATTCCTCGTCAGAAAGCATTGTAAACTGATACATGATCTGCCACAATTCAACTTTGGCTGTTCCTTCATCATCGTCAATATCAAACACTTCTTCATGCTGAGCATTTATGATCAAGTCAAGGCAATATGTTTCTTCATCAACAAAAAAGAAGATTCCTTCTTCAAAGTCAATTGTTATATCTTTTTCAGCAAGTTTCATTTTTCCGCGAACAAATTCTTTCTGTTCGTGTCCTGCTTCAAAAGCTGCATTTTTTCCCATCACTTCAATATATGACCACGATCCCCATTCAGGATCAGGCTCCATCCATTCAGGATCAAACTCATCTCCGCTGTCTCCGGTATTACCGGCATCTCCAGTGTTTCCGGTATTCCCGGTATCTCCGGTATCTCCGGTATCTCC
>SLGQ01000323.1 GCA_007136595.1 Candidatus Sumerlaeota bacterium
GAGAATAAAATGAAAATTTCCTTAATTTTTATCCTGTTTTTTTCCCTTCTTTCTCTTTATGGAGAACAAAACGAAGATATTGAAGCCATCGTAAGAAGAATGGTTGAAGAAGAGCTTGCAAAAAGAGATGCAGCTCAAAAAGATGAGCCGGAAAAAGAAGAAAAAGAAGTCCCTCAAACAGAAACGGCAGAACATGACGGTCTTCTTACCCCTAATTTTACCCACAACTCGATAACCTTTATCATGGGTGATGACAACTTGAGAGACAACTCTCTTTATTCACCCAAATTTGATATAGGCAGCAGAACGGAATATGAAGACTGGGCTGAAAGAGTTTACGGCTACTCGAACAGATCAAGGGCAAGCACAAGACTTTCCCTTTTCCATGAAGAAGATGGTCTTATACAAAATCTGAAGGCAAGAATAGGCATATCGATAGGAATTCATAATTCATGGGACACACAAAGCGGAAGAGTAAGCACAAGTGTAAGAGAAGAAAGGTCTTACATTGAACTCGATTACAGACACCCTTCCCACAACAGATTTAAACTTACCCTTTATCCATATAATGCAGATAATGTTGCAGTAGGTTTTTTCAGAGGTTTGCGTTGGGGGCAGAGCAGTGTTTGGCCTCAGCACTCTTCCGGTTATCCTGCTCCGGGACTTCAGGCACTTTACGGATACAGAGATATTTCAGTTTATTTCGGATTTAAAGCCCGTCCACAGGAGATGTCGGATAAACTCGGATCTGAACTTGTCCCGAAAGAAACTGTTTACGGATTTTTCGGCGGAGTTTCCTACTCAGGTAAAGACCCGGGAATTAAAGGTCACCTTCAAGGTGCTGTCATAAACAAAGGTAACAACCCGACTATCAATGATGCAGTGCTTGCTCACAAAGATGATGACAGTATAATTTCATATTCTCTTAATGCGTTCGGAGAGTATTTCAACGGTTCAGAGTTCGGCGACCCTCTTAATATAAACACATACAGGGACGGAGTCTGGATAGAGCCTGACTACTCCACAGCAATCGCTTTAAGGTTGCGGGCGGAATATATGTTTCAAAACCAGAGACTTGGAAATGCCGATTACCTCGGAGAAATAAATGTTACATCTCCTGAGCCTATAACCGATAACTTCATGGGACACGGCACAGTATCTGAATTATCTTTGAGGTTCAGAAAACTGAGAGCTTCTTTTCTTTACAGCTTCAGGACTCTTCCTTTCATGGTATTTGATGCTCCCGGTGTTGAGCCTTATCAGACAATATCTTCTCAGGCGGAACACACTCCTGAACACCTTTTTCATGTGTGGGCGGATTACAACATACAAAACTTCTGGTTCGGAGTTTTTTACGGCTTTAAAGTTCCTGCCACTTATACTGTCTATGATGCAAACGGATTAAAAACTGTCACCGTAATAAAAGAAAGGATCGGTTCCAATCAGGTTTCAAACGCTTTCAGTCAATCAAGAGAAGTGCTTCCTCCCGGAGAAGATGCGGTAAACATGATGTTCGTGAAGCTTTCAGCTAAATATAAATTTTCCAGATCCGTAGCTGCAGTTCTTGAGTATTCTTTTACCCAGGATCATAACAGAGCAAGATATGTTGAAAGAAAGAATTCCAGCGGAAAAGGTACCGGAGAGTTCGTCTATGACTGGGATGACAAGAAAGTACAGGATATCCACGGACTGATGTTCCTCGTTGAAGGAAGATTCTGACCCTTTCCCTTCAATATTTTCAGAAAATTATCAATTTATTGATACTTTTATTAATTTGTGTTATATTCCTAAAGTTTTTGATTTTTAAGGGAGGAAAAAATGAAAAAACTGTTCTTGATTCTGATGGTTATTACTTTTGCGTTAACTCTGTCCGGATGGGATTTCGGTGAAGAGGATTTTTCTACGCCGAGTGCATGGGATTATGGGACTCCTGAAGAAGAAGTGCCACCTCTTGACCCTGCCCCTGCCCGAACCACTCCTGCTTCACCAACACCGGCTGCTGCTCAGACAACACCTTCAAGCCATCAGTTTCACTTTGCATTGGGAACTCATATAATCGGTATATATCACACTAAATTTTCTGTAACAACTGAGATACCCGATCCTTTCGATCCTTCAAACACAATAAAATCCACTTCATCAGTGTCAGATACTTCAACAACACTGGGATTCCCTTTAACCCGCTGGGATCTTTCAGCAGGCTATAACCTTACTCCCAACTTATGGCTGATGGCAAAATTCCATCTTTATATGACACTTGCCAATAATGCTTCCGGACACTTTCTCATAGGTCCCGGTATCCGTGGTGACATTATTGATAACGATCTTCTCACTTTTTTTGCAGGGGGATTTCTTTCGATAGGGAACAGCGGCAAAACATTCGTTTTTTCACCTGAAGGGTTTTCAGGAGTTGAATTCAAACTGCTTGAATATTTAGCTCTTGGCGGAAAATTAACTTTCGCTTATGAATTAAATGCAAGGAAAAACGCTTCCATCCACAACATAATCTTTGGAATAGGAGCTCATCTGGCAGTTTATTTCTGATCGAAGCTTATCCCCGCTTCCCGTGCCATATCACCGTACATCTTGACACCTTTCACATAAATAGCTTCAGGGTTGTATCTCCTGAAAGCATATTCCCTGCCCCTTTTTGAGTAGTGGTGTCTGAAAAGATAGTTGGCAACACTCATTATTGCATCGTGCATGTTAAAAAGATCGATCTCTCCGTCTCCGTCTCCATCTTTTGCATAAGTCATTGAAGAAGGCATAAACTGAGGAAATCCGATAGCCCCCGCCCATGACCCCCTTATCTCGACCGGATCAAACCTTTTTAATGCAGCCTGATTCAGCAAAGCAGAAAGATTCATTAAAGCCCTGTTTTCAAGTCTTCTTATCCTTTTCAAAGCAGCTTCTCTGGTCATAGCCCCTTCCTGCTTATATGCCCCTTCTTTAAAAAGCTCCTCTTCGTAAGTTGAAGCAAGAAAATACTGCCCTATAAATATCTGTATTACCCTCTGATCACCAACCATCGTTCCAAGCTTGCTTTCCCAGTTAAGAACCGCAACTATATCGGCAGGGTGTATCTTTTTTTCATCATAAGCCTTTTTAAGTGTGGCTTCATATTTTTTAAAAAATTCAACACCTTGAGCGATGGTAGTTTCATTCACGAGTTTCGGGATAAAATCCTGATGCTGCTCTCTCTGCCTTCTTATTGAAACAGGAGAAAGAATAAACCTCAGATTTCTGTGTGACCGTTCATCCATTTCTGAAACTTTTTTCAAATTTAAAAGCTGTTTCAACTGTTCTTTTGACCAGTTTCTGCTTACCTCTTTGTGCAACCTTTCAAATTTTGCAGGATAAATTGCGGAAAGATCTCTCCCCTTCTCTGAATGTCTGCTTAAAATGGTGTCAACCCACGAAACCTGAACTGACAAAATTAATGTGATGGCAACTGCTTTTAAAAACATCATAAAACCCCGCTGAGATAAAAACGGTCATACCCGAAAATTTCCTTGTATTTATCTATCTTTTTTATATCCAGATTCCCTTTTATTTCAAAAAGTGCCCTTGTTTTATCGGGGTATTCTATTTTTGCTGTGACAGGTACCGCAATCCCCGGAGCATCGGGATTTAAAAACAATTTAGAAATGTTCCCTTTCTTTTCCAAAAAAAGAGCCTCTGTAAGTTCCAAAATACCTCTCAATCTGGAATTTACATTTTCCTCCTGTTTCTTTCGTATATAATCAGCAAGAGTCATAATATCATTTTCAAGTGTATCTATATTTAAAACAGGTTTTTGAGTTGTATCATCATCTTTATTATATGACTGTCTCACTCTTGCTTTGAACATTACCGGCATCTTTGAATTCATCTTCTCAAGGTAAGGGTTGTTCCCCGGATCATCTATCCCGTTTATGACAAAATCGATTGCGGCATCGTTACTTTCGATCACCCCTCGGAGATAATGATCCCCGTCTCTCCCTTTTTTAGGTTTTATTTCACTGGTGACAACGCCGATGATCCATATATGTCCCAGACTCCTTAAATTCGTACCCTTTTCTATTTCACTGAAAATACCACCTACAGTAGTGATACTAAGAGCTGAGATATCTTTTGAAAAAAGTTTTACAGGATGATTGGAAAGATATGTACCAAGAACCTCTTTTTCAAGAGCAAGTGACTCCAGCAGATCCCATTTTTCATTATTTTCCAAAGTTTTAAAAAGATCGTTGTCGGTCAATACAGACGATGTTCCCGAATTGCTTTCTCCGAATGCGGCAAATAAGTTCATCTGACCCGATTCCCTGTCTTCTCTGATTTTCTCACCTTCTTTTATTGCAACCGGGAGTATTGAGAAAAGCTCTCCTCTGTTTATTTCAGTAAAATCAAAAGCCCCTGATTTAATCAAGAATTCTATGGCTCTTGAATTAACTTTCGACATGTTTATACGACTTGTGAAATCTATCAGCGACTTGAACTCACCATTTTTTTCTCTTTCATAAATTATTTCGTCAATTGCAGCTTCACCCACATTTTTTATTGCACCCATACCGAATCTTATAGATTTTTCTTCAATACTGAAACTGTATAAACTTTTATTGATATCGGGTGGACAAACATCTATCCCCATGGACCTTGCATCGCTTATATAGCTGAAAACTTTATCACTTTTACTGGAATCAGAAGAAATTAAAGCACTCAGAAATTCAACGGGATAGTGTGTTTTAAGATATGCGGTCTGATATGCAATGTAAGCATAACATGCGGCATGGGACTTGTTAAATCCGTAACTTGCGAACTTTTCCATATGGTCGAAAACTTTAAAAGCTGTTTCATTATCTATTCCCAGTTGCACAGCTCCTTCAATGAACTCGGTTTTCATCTTTTCCATATCTTTAAGGATCTTCTTTCCCATCGCTTTTCTGAGAATATCTGCTTTTCCCATCGTAAATCCCGCCATTTTCCGGGATATTTGCATTACCTGTTCCTGATAAACTATCAATCCGAATGTTTCGTTAAGAATATCTTCAAGCCACTCATGTTCGTATTCAATAACCTCTCTCCCGTGTTTCCTTCTTATGTAATTTGGAATAATATCCATAGGACCCGGACGATAAAGAGCAACTGCC
>SLGQ01000180.1 GCA_007136595.1 Candidatus Sumerlaeota bacterium
TAAACCGTTTTAACCGGCTTATTTTTTGGAACAGTTATTGGATAAGTACCTTCTTTCCTGAAAACATAGTGGCTGCTTCCCTTTTTGGGTTGGCGACAACTGTATCCAAACTGTTCCAGAAGTCTTTTAATTCTTTCAAAATCAACATCTTTCGGATTTTGAATAATTGACTTTACCATTTTTAAAAGAGCTTTTTTCACCGTTCAGCACCTCCTTTATGATATCATATACGATATCATTGTCAACAAAAAGTTCAACAGTACCCAAAATAATTAACTTCATTTTATAGATAAACCAAAACATCTCCCCCCTAAACTACATTAAAAATGCAATAAATCAATCTTAAATAAAACTCCGTCCTTCGGACTCCGAACACAGATGGTTTTAATTAGGATTAAAACACTCAAGAACATTCAGCCTTCGGGTTTGTCTGAATTAGAAGTTTTGTTTATCTGTTCCGTTTGCTTTTTTTTGTTCGATGTGATAAAAAGAGCTGTTTTAGTTCGTAAAGGGGTTATTTATGGGATATGATTACAATTTAAAACTGAAGAGTTTCCATGATCTTTCTTTTAATCTTATTGAGTTGGCGGACAGAGGGACTCTGATCAGCGAGTATCTGAGAGATATTTCAAAGATACTGATACAGTTTTCAAATGCCAATGAGCTTAATATCATTGTCAGCGATATTAAGAATTACTATCGGTTCAGCTTCTGCAAAGGGGGAGATTGGACTGTAATACCTGCCCCGCATTTTAGAGAAATTCCTGATCTCAATGAAAAATCAACAGTTGAACATCTTGAAAGAGTGGTGTTCTTCAAAAAAATAAAGGAATCTCCACTTAAAACAGAAAGTGGCGGATTGATGATCCCTGATACTTCTCTTATGCTTAGCGTTTCGCTGATTGATAACCAGGAAACCACCCCATTTAAAGTAGTGTCAGAAACTGCTTTTTCAACTCTTATGATCCTTCCCATCAGAGTGGGCAGGGAAAATATAGGGCTGATAACTTTAAAATGGGAAGAACCTTACGATATCCCGAAGGAAGAGATCGATCTTTATCAGTATCTTTTTGATGTAATAGGTTTTGCAAGGTCACATAGACAGGCAAAGTTTCATCTTGGAGAAAGGATCAAGGAACTTACAACCATATTTCAGATAACCCGTCTGGGAGTTGAAAAAGATAAGTCCCTTGATGATGTGCTAAGAGGTGCGGCAGAATTGATCCCCCCCGGTTTTCTCAGACCGGAACACGCCTGTTGTAAAATTGTTTATGCCGGAGAAGTGTTTAAAAGCCGCAATTATGATTCCCCCACACATATCTTGAAAGAAGATATAATTGTAAACGGGAAAGTGGCAGGAAGTGTTGAAGTCGGTTATACAAAGGAGCTTAACAGCCTCGACAAAGGACCTTTTTTAAGTGAAGAGAAACCATTACTGAAAACGATAGCCAATGAACTGGGACTTATTTCTGAAAGAAAACATTTTGAAGATGAGAGGGAAAAACTTCAGCAACAGCTTCTGCATGCAGACAGGCTTGTAACTGTCGGTCAATTGACTGCCGGAGTTGCACACGAGTTGAATGAGCCGCTTGGCGGCATTCTGGGCTTTGCTCAACTTATAAAGAAGTATGGAGAGATAAACGAAACAGTTGAAAAAGATATAGATAAGATCATAAAAGCGGCAATGCATGCAAGAGAGATAATAAGAAAACTGATGCTTTTTTCCCGGCAGAAAACTCCCGAAAAAACACTTTTTAACATCAATGAAAGAATTGATGACGGGCTTTATCTTCTTGAGAGCAGGATCAAAAAAAGCGGAATAGTCCTCAAAAAAGAGCTGAGCGAAGATATTCCCCTGATCAAAGTCGATCCCTCACAACTCCATCAGGTTCTTGTAAATCTGGTGGTCAATGCCATTCAGGCAATGTCTGACGGCGGGACATTGACTATAAAAACTGAAAAATCAATTAACAGTGTAAACTTAATTGTTAAAGATACCGGGATAGGAATGACTTCCGATGAGATAGATAAAATATTTATTCCATTTTTCACCACAAAAGGTATAAATGAAGGAACCGGACTTGGACTGCCGGTGGTTCTGGGTATAGTGCAGTCTCATGGCGGCTCTGTAAAAGTTGACAGTGAAGTTGGAAAAGGTTCAGTTTTTACAGTTAAGTTCCCGGTTATTAACGATTCGCAGGAGGAGGTTGATAATGGCTGACAGACAGAAAAAAGACCGTGTAATACTTGTAGTTGATGATTCGCAGGACACATTAGAGCTGATCCACAGGAATCTTGAGTATATGGGCTATTCAGTTTTTTCATGTGACAACGCAAAAGAAGCCATTGAAATTCTCAAAGAAAACCACATAGATCTCGTTATAACCGATTACCACATGCCGTTTGTAGGGGGAATAGATGTGATCCGTCATGTGAAAGAGAACTATAAAAATACAGAAGTTATGATGATAACCGGATATGCTTCAGTAGAAGGTGCCGTAGAGGCAATAAAAGCGGGTGCAGAAGAATATCTTTCAAAACCGTTTACAGACGAAGAGCTTCAAAGTGCAATAGACAGGTCAATGGAAAAGCTTGCCATAAGAGCCATGAGAAGTGAACCTACTGAAAGATCTATTGCGGAGCAATATGGTATCATAGGTGAATCAGAAAAAATGAAAAAAGTAGGGGAAGCTGTCAAAAAAGCTGCTGCCGACACAATGCCTGTTCTCATATCGGGAGAGTCAGGAACCGGAAAAGAACTGGTGGCAAGAGCTATCCACTATGAAAGTGAAAACTCTGGTTATCCATTTATACACATCAATTGCAGAGGGATTCCCGAAACGATCCTTGAAAGTGAAGTTTTTGGATATTGTAAATCTGAAACATCAGAGTCAACTCATGTTGTCAGAAAAGGGTTTCTTGAAATGGCAGAGAAGGGGACAGTGTTTTTTGATGAGATCAGCTCAACTGCACTTTCAACCCAAGTTAAGTTGCTTGGAGCTTTATCAGGTGAAATTACACCGATCGGTGACACTAAGCCTAGAAAAATTGAGTGCAGAATAATGGCATCAACTTCCAGAGATCTCCTTTTTCTTGTCAGAAAAGGTTTTTTCAGGGAGGATCTTTTTTTCAAACTCAATGTAACCAACATTACTGTTCCACCGTTAAGGGAAAGGGGAAAAGATGTTGTTCTGATCGCAAATCACATTCTTTCCGGCATATCCTCTGAAGCCGGGAGAGCAAAAAAACCTATTCTTGACGGAAAAGTTGTCGAGGCATTTTTAAATTATTCCTGGCCCGGCAATATAAGGGAACTTGAAAGAACCATGAAAGAAACGGTTCAAAAAAGCGACAGTGATGTAATTGAAATTACGGATGTCCCATCGAATATGAAAATCAATATTAATGAAGAGATCGAACTTAACAGGACGCTGGATGATGTTGAACTTCATCATATAAAAAGTGTTTTGGCTAAAGTTGATGGAAACAAAACAAAGGCATCGGAGCTGCTTGGTATTGACAGGAAAACTCTCAGAGAAAAGTTGAAAAAGGGAAACATGGAACAGGAGAGCTGATGAGTAACAGAGAAGAAAAAAAAGAAAAGCCGGCATCAAAAGGACTTTGCGATAACTGTATAAATCTTAAATATTGTTCTTATGCAAAAGTGGCAGACAGACCGGTAATGTTTTGTGAAGAATACGATTTCTATTCCCGTCTAGTTGAAAAATATGGAATAGATGTAAATAAAAAAGATAAAAAAGAAGAAGAAAAAAAAGATAATTCCTGAAAAAAAGGCGGCTCCGATCGGAACCGCCCAGCTACACAATTTTTGTTAAACTTATACTACACCGTAAGCAACCATTGCTTTAGCAACTTTAAGGAAACCGGCAATATTTGCACCGGCAACATAGTTGTCTTTATCAAAACCGTAAACTTCAGCAGCATTTCTTGATGCTTCATGAATATTTTTCATGATGATCTTAAGTCTGTTGTCAACTTCTTCTCTTTCCCAGGAAAGTTTAAGGCTGTTCTGGCTCATTTCAAGTCCGCTCACTGAAACACCGCCTGCATTTGCAGCTTTACCGGGTCCATAAAGGATTTTATTTTCAAGGTATATGTCAACTGCTTTGGGAACTGAAGGCATATTTGCACCTTCTGAAATGCAGTAGCAACCATTTTTGATGAGAGCTTCAGCATGAGTTTCATCAATTTCGTTCTGAGTTGCTGATGGAAGTGCAATGTGACATTTGATGCCTTCATCACGGACAACATCCCATACACTCTTTCCATCATAATATTTTGCATTTGGGTATTTTTCAACATACTCTTTAATTCTTCCTCTGCGGTTATTTTTGAGATCCATTACGAAGTGGAGTTTTTCTGTGTCGAATCCATCCATATCGATTATGGTTCCTGAGCTGTCACAGAAAGAAATGTTCTTTCCGCCAAGTTCAATAACTTTTTCAACTGCAAACTGAGCAACATTTCCTGCACCTGATGTAACAACGATCTTGTTCTCAAAGGAGTCATTTCTTGTTGCAAGCATTTCAGCAGCAAAATAAACAGCACCGTATCCCGTAGCTTCAGGTCTTATCAAGCTTCCGCCGTACTCAATACCTTTTCCTGTAAGAACTCCGGTGTGCTCATTCTTAATTTTTTTGTAGTAACCGAACATATAACCGATCTCTCTTCCGCCAACACCGATATCTCCGGCAGGAACATCTGTGTCAGGTCCGATATGTCTGAAAAGTTCACGCATGAAAGAGTAGCAGAATCTCATAACTTCGCCATCGCTCTTTCCTTTAGGATCGAAGTCACTTCCACCTTTTCCTCCACCCATTGGAAGAGTTGTCAAAGCATTTTTAAATATTTGTTCAAAACCGAGAAATTTAATAATACCAAGGTTTACAGAAGGGTGAAACCTGAGCCCACCTTTGTAAGGTCCAATAGCATTGTTAAATTCAATTCGAAAACCCCTGTTAACCTGAACTTTGCCTGAATCATCGGTCCATGGAACTCTGAACATAAGCTGTCTGTCAGGTTCAACTATGCGGTCATAAATAGATGCCGCAACAAATTCCGGATGCTTGTCAACAGTTGCTTCAAGAGACATCAATACTTCTTCTACTGCTTGAATAAATTCCGGTTGTGACGGATTTTTTTCTTCTGTCCTGGCAATTACTTCTTTTAAATAACTCATGGGCTTCTCCTTTAAATATAAACGATACATAAAAATTTCTTTCCCGCGTTGGGTAAAAGGTACCCGGAAAGCGAGGAATAAATCTTCAACACTCACAATGATTCGATAAAAAGAAAGCCATGTCAAGAAAAAAAATTATTAATTTATTTTGTTTTTGCAATTTGATTTGAGATGGTGTTTTCCCTGTTGCCTTGAAGAGGTGTTTGGGGGTTTAGAGATTTAAAGGTTTGGGGGTTGTCAGAAAAGGGCGGCAAAAACCTTTTCGGAAAAGTTCTCTACCGGTTGTTGTTTGTTTTTTCTGAGATAGGCGATATCTGATGCAAGTATTCCAAGATAGCGGTATGTGATCTCTTCGATGCTCACTTTTATCTTTTTTTTGCTCTTTTTCAGATACGCTTCTATCATTTCTTCCATCTTTTTTCTGAATGCAGTGAGGTCGATGGGCTTGTCGTGGACATTTTCAACCAGAAAAAGAACAGGGATCTCGGTTTTAATAAAATAATCTGTAACCAGACCAGTTATTGTCATGATCCTCATGTCAGGAGGCATTGACGAAGGAAACCTGATGTTGGGAATGTCGTTGATCTCAAAGGTTATAAGATCATATCCGGCAGTTATCATTTCTTCTTTACACTTGAAGTAATGATAAAGGGTGGGTGCGGTGATACCTAATTCCGTTGCTACCAGATTCATTGTGATCTCATCATAGTTCATTGTAAAAAGAAGATCTCTTGCTTTTTCCACCATTTTTTTTCTTACACTATCTCTCATTTGCAACTCCCGTATTAAAGTTAACAGTGCCGATAGTAATATGCATAAAAAAAAAAATAAGTCAAAAAGTTAATAGATTTTTTTTATTGATTGCTTTTTTTTATCTTTTTGCAGCTATGGTTTCAATTTCCACCATAACTCCAAGAGGAAGTTTGACAACTTGGTAAGCAGCTCTTGCCGGAGGTTCGCTCTGATAATACTTTCCGTAAACTTCATTCATTGCTTTAAAGTTGTCCATATTGTCAAGAAGTACGGTTGATTTTATAACATCATCATAGCTGTAACCTGCGGCTTCAAGTATTGCTCCGATGTTTTTTAAAACCATGTCGGTCTGTTCAGCAATTCCGCCTTCCACGATAGTTCCTGTTGCTGGATCAACAGGAAGCTGTCCTGATATGAAAAGCATGCCGTTAGCTTCAACCGCCTGACTGTAAGGACCTATTGCTTTGGGTGCTTTTTCTGTAGCGATAATTTTTTTCATTTGATCTCCTCCTTTTTTAATTATGCTCTTTCAAGCTCAACAGTAAAATGTCTCATTATCGGAGCTTCTTTAACTATTTTCAGCCCCTTTGTTATTTCGTCTCTTCTGTCATAAACATTTTTAAGTGCTGCCGCAATATATTCCATGTGGCTGTCGGTATAAAGTCTCCTTCCTATGGCAAGCCTTAAAAGTTCAAGGTCAGGATATCTGTTTTCTCTTGTGTCAGGGTCTCTGTCGGCAAGCAAAGTTCCTATTTCTACTCCTCTTACTCCTCCTTCAATATAAAGTTCCACACCTAAAGTTTGTGCAATGAATTCTTCTTTGGGAACTTTTGTAAGAAACCTTTTTGCATCAACAAATATTGCATGACCGCCAAAAGGTTCCTGAACAGGAATTCCGTAATCTCTCAGCATCCTTCCAAGATAAGCAACTTGACCCACTCTCTGCTCAAGATAGTCGTATTCGGTAGCTTCTTTAAGACCTACTGCAAGAGCCCCCATATCCCGTCCTGTCATACCGCCATAAGTAAGATATCCTTCAAAAACAATATTAAAAACGGATGCTTTCTCATAAAGTTCTTTGCTGTTCAAACCTATAAACCCACCCATATTAACAATACCGTCTTTTTTTGCACTCATTGTGCAACCGTCAACATGGCTGAACATTTCTCTTACGATCTCTTTTATTGTTTTATCCTGATACCCCTCTTCACGGATCTTTATGAAATAGGCATTTTCGGCAAATCTTGCAGCATCAAAAATAACGGTGATACCATATTTTTTACAAAGTGCACTCACATCTTTGATGTTCTGCATTGAAACAGGCTGACCACCCGAAGTGTTACAAGTAACGGTAATGATGCACATAGGAATATTTTCACGATCATACTGCTTAAATACCTTTTCTAGTTTTTCAAGATCGATATTGCCTTTGAAAGGGTGATCTATCGTAGTGTCAAAAGCTTCATCTATCGTACAGTCTATTGCTCTTGCGTTCCTGAACTCGATATGACCTTTTGTAGTGTCAAAATGACTGTTCCCGGGAACCACTTTTCCAGTCCCGTCTTTTCCTATTATGGCAGAAAAAAGGACATTTTCTGCAGCACGACCCTGATGAGTGGGGAGCATATAAGGAAAACCCAGAAGTTCTTCAATAGTTTCTTTAAGTTTGTAAAAAGATGATGCCCCGGCATAACTTTCATCTCCAAGCATCATCTCCGCCCATTGATGAGAACTCATCGATCCAGTTCCGGAATCTGTAAGAAGATCAATAAAAACCTGCTCGCTTCTAAGGTTGAATAAATTAAAATGGGCATCTTCGATCCATTTAGCTCTCTCTTCTTTTGTGCTTGTTCTTAGTGGTTCAACAACTTTAATTCTAAAAGGTTCAGCATAAGGCAGTTTCATAATAACCTCCGTGTTGAGTTAAGCATATAGTTTAATTCCTTAGTTCCTGCCTGCTTCAAATGAAATCCGGTTTGCCGATTTTATCTTATCATTGGTAGACAGTGCCATTATTGCGTCAAGCCATATTTCTTTTGGGATACGGTTGAGCGGTTCAATGGTGGAAAGGAGTCCAAGCATCGCCACATTTGAGGTTCTGCCTGCTTTATCTCCAAGATCGCTTACTGTCTGAAAGGCGTCAAACTCTACCACTTTAAAGGGGTCGAGAACTTTTCTTATTTCATCAAGTGCAGGATAATCTTCTTTTTTTGCTGTCAGAGGAACCGCCTCAAACTTGTTAAGAACGACTGTTCCTCCCGGTTTAAGGAGTTCAAGGAAACCTTCTCTGAGAACTTCCGATGTCTCCATGACCACGACAAGGTCGGCACTTCCGGGTGAAAGTATGGGGCTGTATGCTTCTCCGCAGGCGAATGTAGAGATCACACTTCCTCCAAGCTGTGCCATTCCGTGTGTATCACCTTTCACTATCTGTGTTTCACTGTATGGTGTTCTTAGTGCGACTTCGCTTAGAACTTTTCCGAAAAAGAGGTTGCCTTGTCCACCTATTCCTCTGATCGCTATTCTCAAGGATGGGGGGAGGTCTTCTTTTTTGACCGTTCTTTTTTCAAAGGTGAGCGGTGCTGAAGGTGGAGGTGTTTCTTTTTTGTCTGCTAAAGTTTTGTCTATCGGGACGATTGCTTCGAAAGGACATCTCTGCATGCACACTTGAGTGTTGCCTCCGCAGTTTATACAGAGGTTGGTGTAATGAGGAACTCCGTCGTTATCGAATTTAATTCCGGGACAGATGTTGCATCTGCCGCATTTTTTACACTTTTCCATATCAAATTCAAGGGTTCTTTTCATTTTTGATCTGTCCATGTTCTGCTGACACGGGCCTTCAAGTATGAGGTTTACGAACTGTCCTTTTTCCGCTTCAACAAGTGCTTCAATAAGTGCTTTTTCAACACCTTTCATATCGTAGGCATCTACTACTGTCACTTTGCATTCTTCGGCTTCTATTGCTTTTCTGAGGTTGAATTTGTTGGGAACGCCTGCAAGGTTTGCAAGGCTTGTCGGAGCAGGCTGACCTCCTGTCATCGCTGTTATTCTGTTGTCAAGAACCACTTTTACACCGGGAACATTTCTAAATACTCCGTTCCTTGTCGCATCAAGTCCGCTGTGAGCTTCACAGCTGTCGCCTATTACGCTTATCACTTTATGTGCCATTTCAGGACGGCTCATGCAAAAGCCCTGACGCATTGCATCGCTTCCACCCATACATAAGATGGTGTCTATTGCTTTGTTGAAGAAAAGAAGTGTGGAACATCCTATTTCTCCAAAGCCGGCATAGAGTTTTCCTGATTTTCTGAGTTTTTCTGCGGCGAGTCCGAACGATCTGTATGGACATCCGGGGCATATTGAAGGTGGTCTCATTAATGGTCTGAGATCTATTTTAAGCGGTTTGGCATCATAGTTTATTTCAAGGTGCTCTTTAAGCATCGCTATGACGGAAAAAGGTGTCCAGTCTGTAATGACCGAGTTTTCTTCTTTTCCTGTAACAGATATTCCTGAAGCAAGCATTTTTTCCTGAAGGAACCTGTCTCCATCTTCAAAGACAAAGAGTTTTCCTTTTATTTTTGATGCAAAATCCCTGATGCGGCCAATTGGTACAGGGTTGGCAATGGACATTGAGAGAATAGATGGATCGGCTCCTATTGTAACCAGTGCTTCTCTGACAATTATGTTGCTTTCACCTACCACGACTATTCCCCAATCATCTTTTCCGATATGTTCAGATATCAACTCTTTTGATGTGCTGACACTTTCAAGAATTGCGGGGATCCTTTCTTTTGTTGCGGTGTCATAATTTTTTCTTGCGATTGCGGGCATGAGCATCCATTCTTTGAGATTTTCAGGAAGAGGTCCGGGCTCTATTTTTCTTTGTTCGCGTGTTACCACAAGTCCTTCGCTGTGTGCAAGTATTCCGCTTGCAAGGACACATACCTGTGTTTTAAATTTTCTTGAATAGTCGGCGGCGATAAATGCAATGTCATACATTTCCTGATGATCTCTCGGCTCAAAAACAGGAATTCTTGCTGAACTCAAGAAATATCTCGCATCGATAACATGCTGGGTGCTTGAAGGAACATAATCTGCTGCGGCATAAATTACAAATGCTCCTGCCTGTGCTGTATAAAAAGCTGATGTAGTTATTGTGTCTCCTGCCTGGAACATGCCGGGGATCTTCATTGTTACCAAAGAATCCATCCCTGCGACTGAATGACCTACTGCAACTGCGGTGGCAACAGCTTCGTTAACGCTCCATCCTACTGTCATCATATCCTGAACATGTTTCAATGATTTGTCTATTACTTCTGTGCTGGGTGTTCCGGGATATCCATCGGCAGCATGGTATCCTGCGTGTACAACACCCAGAGCAAAAGCAGCATTTCCTTGAAGAATAAATTTGCTACCGGGTGTTGAGTTAACCATTTTTCTAAAATCACTCATTTTACATATCCTCCAAATATAAATTTAGTTAGCTAGTACTTATTCAGAAAACTTCACTCGAATAAGCAAAATCAGAATTGCCCATCAGGGGAGATAAATTTTTTAACATTGTGACATCCCCGATGATACGAAATCGCATACTTAACTCACAGATCAACATCAACAACGGAATGATTGTATCAGCAATAAATAAAGTTTCAAGTAAAATGATGTTATAAATGGCAGAATATTATCCAAGTTCTTCCTTACTTGCTTTTTTTCCCCATTGCTGTATAAATAGTAGTTTTAACTGTTTTTAAGCAGGTTGTTATTATGGTTAAAGAAAGTTCAATATATCAGTTGAAAAGAATGTTTCCGCGATGGGAATATGCTATTTCCCCTGAAATTACAAAGGTTCTCCATGAACTGCTTTTGAATCTGGATGAATCTCTTTTTGAGGAATTTGTTGACGGCTATGAAAAAGCCGGACAGGATTGGGGTTTTAACCCTTATTCTCCTCTAGTGAAAAAAATGTTGAATACGGTCCTTGAAAACATAATAAACTTTGATGTTTCTGGGAATGATAACTTTGTCAGTGCCTTGAACGATCTTAAAGAGAACAGGATCGACAGAATAGTTATAGTCTCAAATCACCTCAGTTATGGAGATGCAAATATTCTTGCGGCGGCATTTTATAAAGATATAAACGATGCGGGACTTGACGGATGCCTTTCTGTCATAGCCGGACCCAAAGTTTATACAGATCCTTTAAGGAGGTTTTCAAGTATGCATTTTAATGCCCTTTTGATCGCACAGTCTCTTGCAGTTGCCACACCTGAGGCGGCTCTTCCTGTAAGAGAGATAGCCAGAGCAGCTAAAAAAGTCATCGAAGATATAAAAAAATATGTAAAAATATTTCTTGTTTTTCCAGAGGGCTCAAGGAGTCGTGACGGTCAAATGAAAAGTTTTCTCCCCGGAGTTTTAAGACTTATAGATACAGGAGACAGAGTATCTGTTCTTCCTGTTTCCACTGTCGGGGGTAATATTATGCTGCCGATCGGAGAAAGCAAGCTCAACTGTGCAGATGTTAAAGTAAGAATAGGTGTCCCACGAAGAATTGAAGATATCAAAATGGAATATTCGGGCTCATCTGCATTAAAACAGGATATGATGGATCATCTGGGAAAAATGGTAGCTGCTGTCCATCCCGAAAACATGAGAGGAGTTTACCGGAAATGAGTAGAAAACTTGAAACCTTAAAGGAAAGATATCTTTCAAGCCCGAGTCTTACACATCTGGTCGAATTGCTGGAACAATGTAGAAAAGAAGAAAAATGGGAAGATATCATAGCTGTTCTTGACGAATGGGAAGGAAGTGAAACGGCAGAGATCCATTTTTACTACGGTGTTTCTCTTTTATACATGGGAAAAAGAGACGAGGGAGCAGAAAGGCTGCTTAAAGTTGTCAGAGCAAACCCTAATCACTTCAATGCAAAAAAGGAGCTTGAAAAATTCAATATTTCCCAGGAAGATAACACAAGTTCCAATGTTATCAGCAATGAAAGTCTTAACAGAATACTGAAAATTGAAAATAAAATTGAAGATAACAGCTATTACCGGAAAGTGAGATACCGTAATTTCGCGATACTTTTTGTGGTAGCGGGCATTATAATATACTTTTTATTGAATTTATTTAAACCTGATGCAACTCACGGTTTTGGTGAAAAAATAAAAAACCCCGAAAAACATTTTCACTCAGTCAATTACAACCACTACAACAGAACCATCAGGGACTACAAGGTGCTCCAAATAAGGGAGGATATCGGGGAACCTTTAAAAAAAGCAATATTTTTTATGACTGCTTATGCTATTATGGACTACAGCTTGGAAAGGGAAAGAGATGACATTTCACAGTTTAAGCTTTTTTCCACACAGATAAGCAGAGATGAATATATAAACTCTTTAATAGAGTACATTGAAGGAAGGGGTACTCCCTTTGGAACAAATGTTTTGCATGAGTTGGAAAAGAAATACCCTGAAAGTCTTTCAAGAATAAAAGATCTTCAAATTGATATGCCTGTTTCTGTGGAAAAAGCCAACTTGAGAGAAAGTTTTTACAAAGCTTTGATGTTGTTCAGACGAGGTGAATTCAAAGAATCCTTGCAAGTAACAGAAAAGATCCTCGATAAATTTCCCGACCATGAACTTTCAAATAAACTTAAAATTCTTATAAAAGCGTCTTCTGCCATAAAAGAAAGAAGACCGTTGAAAGATATTTCCGGTAAAAAACAGATGCTTGAAAAATACAGGGTTGAAAGTGCAGAAAGGAGTTTGTATGGAGAAGCTCTCTATCTTCTGGGGAAAGCTTCCGAAAGGGAAGATATGATAAGAGAAGCTTTCTATACTGTCTGTCCTGGCAAATATTTTTGTGAAAAAACGGTGCTTGATTTTATGAACAGGGGAGCAACAGCGGAAGCTTCAAGGATGGCTTTGTTCATTAAGGAGCAGGGAGACCGAACAAGAGGGGCTTCAGATACAAAACTGGTCATGGTGACAAGCAAAGCCAACTCAGATTATGGCAATTGTTATTTCGCTTTCAAAGAATTGCAGCAGTTTTTCCCGGAAAGTGTGGATGATGCAGTAATTGCCGCAGGTGCAAAGTGCAGTGAAATGAATGGATATTATGAAGAGGCTGTGAAAGCGTATGAGATTATAAATAAGAAAAGTGAATCTCCTGAAATTACAGCTAAAATATTGAGGATGAAGTTTATTATGAACAGAGATGAACTTTACTTCAATCAACTCAAAGCACTTGCCGGTCAAAACTCTGAGAATCTGGCTATACAATATTCATTTCTTGAAGCACTGAAAAGAAGAGGTGAAATTTCTGAGATAGTTCCGACACTTGATAAAATATATGCTCTTGAGACACCGGAAAACCGTAAATCGGTAATAGAGGAATATCTTGAGAACGGTGCGGTCATGCAAGCTGTAAATCATTTGAAAAACGGAGCTGAAGATAGCAGGGAATACCGGATAAAACTGGCTGAAATATATAACAGGTATATGTTTTTCGATCATGCTGACAAGATTCTTAAGCCTGGGGAAGATCACTCTGAAATGTGGAAATTTTTTAAAGAACAGTATCTGCTGTTGAAACAGGAAGAATATGAACATATTTTAAGAGAAGTTGACAAGAAATTGCAGACACTTGGACATTGTGAACCTGCATTTCTTTATTTGAAGGCTGAGGTTTTCAGGAGACAAGGTGACAGGCAGAGAACACTCGGGATGATAGATGCAATGCTCGAGTGTGACAGGTTCTATCTGCCGGCTCTGGTTTTTGCTGCTGAGATAACTTATTATCAGGGAGATATACAGAGGGCTACAGAGGGTCTGGCTTATATTCTTGACCACGAAAAATACTTTTCTCCGGGAGATTATTACTACAGGAACTATCTTGTGTTACTGAATGCTGAGATCATGGTGACAATGGGAAGAGATGCCCAGCTTGAAAACTATTTGAGAAGAAACCTGATAAAATCCATTCCTCTTGGTGAAAAAGAAATGGACAAAGTAAATGACATTTCTTCCAAACTTAAATCATCGAGACAGAAAGGATTTAAAGACTATCTGAGAAGAAATTTCAAAATATTAAAATCTGATGACTGAAAAATCCATCCGGAGGAAAAATGAGCTACAAACCGTCTGAAATTGAACCTAAATGGCAGAAAAAGTGGCAGGATCAAAAAACATTCAAATATGTTGGAAAACAAAGTGGAAAAAAGAAATATTATATTCTTGAGATGTTTCCCTATCCTTCAGGAAAACTTCACATGGGGCATGTCCGGAATTACTCTATAGGAGATGTGGTCGCAAGATATCATTTCAGAAAAGGGTATGATGTCCTTCATCCGATGGGATGGGATGCTTTTGGCCTTCCTGCCGAAAATGCGGCAATTGAAAACAATATCCCCCCTGCAAAATGGACATATTCAAACATCGAAGCGATGAGGGAAAGATTCGGTCAACTGGGATTCAGTTATGACTGGGATAGAGAAATCGCAACATGTTCACCGGATTACTACAGGTGGGAACAGCGGTTTTTCATTGAAATGTTCAACAAGGACCTTGTTTATAAAAAGAAAAGTGAAGTGAACTGGTGTCCTCAGTGCAATACTGTTCTTGCAAATGAACAGGTTGAAGACGGGACATGTTGGAGACATGGGACACCCGTTACGAAAAAGAAAATTGAGCAGTGGTACTTTAAAATAACAGATTATGCTAAGGAATTGCTTGAATCTCTTGATGATATGCCGGGATGGCCCGACCATGTTAAAGAGATGCAGAGAAACTGGATAGGGAGGAGTGAAGGGACATACATAGATTTCAAAATGGAGAACAGTGAAGAAAAACTGACAGTCTTTACTACTAGACCCGATACTTTAATGGGTGTAACTTTTGCAAGTATGGCTGTTGAACATCCGATGGCTTCTTTAATTGTAGAGCAGTCGCAAAATAAAGAAGAAATGGAATCTTTTGTAAAAGAAGTTAAAAAACTCCATGAAAATGTGAGGGATGATTCTTACGAAAAGAAAGGTGTATTTACAGGAAAATATTTGATACACCCTTTAACGGGAGAGAAAATCCCGCTATATTTTGCAAATTTTGTTCTTGCCGATTACGGAACCGGTGTGGTAATGGCAGTTCCTGCCCACGATCAGAGGGACTTTGAGTTTGCACAGAAATATGAGCTTCCTCTAAAAGTTGTAATAAAACCTGTTGACAGTGAATTGCCTGAAATTCTTTCAGAGGCTTATACTGAGCCCGGAATAATGGTCAACAGCGGACAGTTTGACGGTCTTGGATCGGAAGAAGGTAAAAAAGCGGTGAGCAATGCTCTTGTAGAAAAAGATCTTGGTAAAACAGGTATCAATTACAGGCTCAGAGACTGGGGAATAAGCCGTCAAAGATTCTGGGGTACACCTGTTCCCATGATAAACTGTGAAAAGTGTGGAACAGTACCTGAAAAGATAGAGAATCTCCCTGTTAAACTTCCTGAAGATGTTAGTTTTACGGGTGCTACAAGTCCGCTGAAAAATATGAAAGATTTTTATGAAACTGATTGCCCTGTCTGTGGTGGGAAAGCGGTAAGAGAAACGGATACAATGGACACTTTTGTAGAAAGTTCCTGGTATCACATGAAATATTGCGATCCTCACAGCACAGATGAGCCTTTTTCCAAGGAGGAAACAGATCACTCAATGCCTGTTGATAAATATATCGGGGGTGTTGAACATGCTGTTATGCATCTTCTTTATACAAGGTTTTTCACTAAAGTGCTTTGTGATCTCGGTTATATTTCTTTCAGAGAGCCTGTGAAAGATCTTCTTACCCAGGGGATGGTTTGCATGGAAACCTACTCTGTGGATGGTGACTACCTTTATCCTGAAGAAGTTTCTTTTGAAAACGGGAAATATTTTCATGTTCCAAGCGGCAGAGAGGTTGCTGTAGGAAGAGTTGAAAAAATGAGTAAATCAAAAAAGAATGTGGTAGATCCGGTTAAACTCATCGGCAAATACGGTGCAGATACTGCAAGGTTGTTCGTACTTTTTGCCGCCCCTCCTGAAAAAGATCTTGAATGGTCGGAAGAAGGTGTTGAAGGGTGCAGCAGATTTCTTAACAGGGTCTGGAACATTGTAAGTTCCAACATTGACCTTATAAAAAACGGGGGAGATATAGTTCAGCCTGTAACGGAAGGTCGTGATCTCTGGTCTAAAACACATGAAACAATAAAAAAAGTAAGTGAGGAAATTGAAAGACTTCACTTCAATACGGCAATAAGTTCAATAATGGAGCTGGTCAACGCATCTTACAAGTTCAAACCTTCAACTGAGCAGGAAAAAGCTGTTTTTAAAGAAGCGTTGCAAACAATAATTTTTGTTCTGGAACCGTTTGCACCCCACATTTCTGAAGAGCTTGCAGAATTATGCGGTTTGCCGGAGATATCTTCCATTAAAATGCCGGAAGTGTGTCAACAGGCGCTTGAAAAAGATGAGATTTTGATAGTTGTTCAGGTGAACGGCAAAGTTAGAGACAGATTGATGCTTCCGTCGGATATAAGCAGCGAAGATGTTGAAAAAGAAGTAAGGTCCAGAGACTATTCAAAATTCCTTAAAAGTGGTGAGATAAGAAAGGTTATTTATGTTCCCGGTAAACTTGTAAATGTTGTTGGTTAAAATATGAAGCAGTATCCTCCTTCGATCAAAGATATTATAGATTTTGATAAAACAGGAGGGATATTCTTTGTTCATTCTGTTGAAAGGTTCGTCATAAAATCAATGAAAGAAGAGTTGAAGAGCTCTTTTAACAAAGATTGTGGTACAGAGGTAATATTTTATGATGCAGATGATTCCAAAGATGCTGTTGCAAATGCTGTAAATGCGTCAAAAGAAATCGGTTTTTTCTGCTCGAGAAAGATCATTGTTCTTGAACTTGCAGATAAAATGAATGATAAGAGCAGGGAACTGATAGAAAACTATATGGACAGTTTTGAAACAAATAACCACCTTGTAATTTTTGTTTCAGAAATTGATAAGAGAACAAAGTTTTATAAGAATCTTCAGAAGTTAAGTTCCATCTATTTCCCTGTCGCTCCTCCTTCTCCTGCACAACTGAGCCTCTTTGTCCGGGATCAGTTCGAACCCTTGAAAGCTGATGAAAGGCTGGTCAGATTTTTTACACTTCCTGAAAACAGCGATCTTTTTTATATCTCTACAGAAATTGAAAAACTGAAAATCTATGCCATGAGCAAAAACATTACTGAAATAAAGTGGGATTTTGCTGAACAGATGATAAATGGACTCAGTGAACAGGTTATATTCAGAATAATGGATATGCTTATTTCAGATCAAAAGTCGAAAGCGATAGATCTGTATCGTGAAACTTTGAACCTTGAAGGGGAATATAAAGTCAATCCCTTACTTATATCAATGTTTTTCAAACATTTCAAAACCTTGATGAAAGGGAGGATCCTTCTTCGGGAGAGGAAAACTGCTGAATTTTCGGCATACCTTTCTCAAAACCGGATGTTCTATCTTAAAAGAGATGCCTCCCGGATCGTTTCTGAAACAAAGAACATTAAAGTTATCACGGCACTTAGAGAACTTGCTGAAATAGAGCTTGGAATGAAAGGAGTCTATGAAATAAAAAGATCTGAAACAAGTGCCGAAATTGAACAATTCATGGTGAAATTCTTCTGAGGTTTTCCGGTAAACTGATCGTCTCCCATTTTAATTTGACTTTATCCGGACATAACTATATAAACGGTAACTGAACTGTCTGTTCCCTGCGGAAATCCGGTGAAAATCCGGTGCTGTCCCGCAACTGTAAGGCAATTGTGCCAAGCCAGATACGCAAAACAGACTTGTAATGAGTACCCCGTGGAGGGAAAA
>SLGQ01000104.1 GCA_007136595.1 Candidatus Sumerlaeota bacterium
ACTTCTGAAACCGGGTCCGTTTTAAATGGTGATTTCGTTGATGTTTCGATAGCAGATAACGGTATAATATACATTGTTTTTTCAGACAATTCAGAAAGATGGATAAACAAACTTCTTGAGTTTGATACTGTTAAAGGAACTGTGAAAGAAATTGATTCAGGTATAAATGCTTTTGCGGCGACACCTCTTGACTACAGCCCTTTGACAGGAAAAGTTTATTATTTTGCCGATGTGAAACATGAAACATATCTGAGGTCTTTTGACACAGTTGATAAAAATATTGAGGAACAGCTTATGGAGCAAGCTCCTGCAAGTTTAAGGATATGGAAAAAATAGATTTAGAGGAGGTTTTATGATGAAAGTTTTTTTGATGATGATTTTTGTTTTTATTTTTTTTGCCGGTTGCGGTTCAACAGAAGAGAAACCCGAAGAATTTGACGACTCCGACAAGTCAGACCTGTCAGATGACACCGAGATCGAAGATGACACCGAAATCGAAGATGACACCGAGATCGAAGATGACACCGAGATCGAAGATGACACCGAGATCGAAGATGACACTGAAATTGAAGATGATGCTGAAATTGAAGATGATACCGAGGAAAATGATGAAGAAGAGTATGAACCTGTTGCCACTCACGATATCATTGGAAAATATTCCGACAGTTGGGGTGGAGCTCACATTATAAGCAATACTGTCTGGGATCAGGGTGGAATGATGGGAAGATTTAATATTACCCATTTTGACAATGAAGCAGGGTTTGTTATAGCTCAAAATGATAGCAATAACGCATGGAGTGCCGATCTTTGGAGCCGTATGGATTGGACATATTCCGCATCTGAACTTTATTTCTGTCAGATAGTTTTTGACGCAGAAACTGAGCAGGAGGCACTTGAGGCTGATTCTGCCGATAGGGAGGATATGGATGGCGGATGTAACGGTTTCGGTTGGACTAAGCTTGATGAAATCGTTGAAGAAGGGATAGGCAAAGATGATACAAAAATAGTAGCGTGGGCAAGCGGTTATGTTGATTACATGCCCGGAGAAGCGCTCGATGAAGAGTGGAAAACTCCTGAAAATGCACTCGGGAAAGCATCAGGAACATCAACAGATGTAGTTTCTCTTGGAAGAGGGGGAAGTATAACCATGACATTTGATGCTCCTGTAAAAAACGGGGAAGGAGCAGATTTTGCTGTTTTTGAAAATTCTCTTAATGAAACATTTCTTGAGCTTGGATATGTGGAAGTGAGCAGTAACGGAACAGATTTTGCCCGTTTTGATAACTACTATCTCGGTGTTGAGCCGCTTGGTCCTTTTGACGGGCATGACGCCTCACTTATCTGGGGATTTGCAGGGAAATTCAAACAGGGTATCGGAACACAGTTCGATCTGTCAGATCTTCTTGAGCACCCGCTTGTTATTGACGGAACTGTGGATATTGATGCAGTAACACACATCAGAATAGTTGATGTAGTAGGGGACGGGAGTGAACTTGATACACTTGGAAACCCGATCTATGACCCCTATCCTACAACAGGAAGTGCCGGATTTGATCTTGACGGGATCGGTGTGATAAATAAAGTAAGCAGGTAAAGGCTTATCCGAAATAGGGTGAAGTTCTTGCCAGTGTAACAACTTTTATATTTTTTGCTCCGTTTTTTTTAAGCAGTTCAGCAATGATATTTACGGTTGAAAATGTTGTGCAGACATCATCAACCAGGAGAAAATCTTTATCTTTCAAGTCCTTTTTTAATTTAAAAGCACCCTCAAGGTTTTTCAGCCTTTTATCGTAAGTGAGTGATGCCTGCGGTTTTGTTTTTTTTATTTTTGTCAAAAGATCTTTTTCAATTTTGAGGTTGAGTTTTGCTCCAATTTTTTCTGCAAATATTTCCGACTGATTAAAAGACCTTTTCAATTTGTTGAAAAAACTCATCGGAGGAAATATGACAGTACTTCCTGCAAAAGTTTGTTTGTCAAGGAGTGAAGCAAGGTGGTTTCCAAGTATTGCCGCATAAGATATGTTTTTTCCGTACTTCATTGTAGAGATAAGGTTTGATATTGACCCGCAGTAGAGATATGGGGTGAAAATAGAGTCGAACCATATTTTTCTTCCATTACAGGAGCCGCATCCGTTCAATCCGTCAATGATTGAAAAAGCTCCGCACCTTGAACATTTCCTTTTTAGAAAAAGAGCAAACCTTAAACATTCATCGCATAAAATATTGTCATTGTCCACCCTGTCCGGGCAAAGCAGGCAACTGCCGTATATCATGGAAAAGAAATTTTAAAGAAAAATATTATCAAAGATCCATCTCAAAAGTTTCAAATTCAAGGCACTGACCACCCACTACCGGAGTGGAAACAAAGTCGCCTGCAGAAATATTAACTTCGATCAGTCTCAGGTTTTCAACAGTGGCTTTAATTTTTCCGGTGCCCGATGTAAAACTTTCAACATCAATAGTTCCTTTCTGCTGGAAATAAACCTTTTCAGCAGATTCCCCTGCAATATCTTCAAAAACAAGGACACATTGATCGCAGTCGGCATAGTTGGTATCAACAAGGTCATATTTTTTAACAGAGGGAATGGCATAAAACTCTATAAAAATTTCATCATCAATATCTTCATCTCCAATTGACGGTGAAAAAGTTCCTTCATAAGAGTGATAGTTGTATTGAGTGTTTATTGTTCCTATGGCAATATCATCAATTGTGAGCAATGTACAGTCATATTCGACACAAGCTGTCCCTTCTTCGTTACAGGTTTCATCAATGTCAGTGCATCCTTCGCCGCACTCTCCCCCACATCCGTCATCTCCGCAAACTTTTCCGTCACAATCAGGATTACAGATAAGATCCCATGAGAAATTTTTGATTTCATAACATTTGCCACCCGGTACAGGAGTTGACTCATAAGAAGGACTTATTATAACTTCAACAAGCTTGACATTTAAAGTTCCTTTAGACTCAACAGTTCCAGTCTTTACTTCTTCAATGGTCAAAGTTCCTTCAGTTTGAAAATAGGTTTTACTGAAGTCCTGTCCATCAAGATCTTCATAAATCAGAACACACTCAGTGCATGTTGCGTAGCTGATGTTTTGTCCGGCGGCAAGATCATAGCTTCCCGCTTTAAGTTCAGTAGCGGAAGGACCATCAGCTTTATAAAACTGCACAGAAAGAATATCGGGTTTGGCAGCATCTCCGATCGGAGTTTTAAAAGTCCCTTGCATCATTGTGTAGCCTTGGACAATTTCAAATTCATCAACTTCCAGCTCCACACATTCAACATCCCCGGTATTTCCTGTATCTCCCGTGTTACCAGTATCGCCAGTGTTGCCAGTGTTGCCGGTGTCACCTGTGTTGCCAGTGTTACCAGTATCACCAGTGTCGCCAGTGTTACCAGTATCACCAGTGTTGCCAGTATCACCAGTGTTGCCAGTGTCGCCAGTGTCGCCAGTGTCGCCAGTGTCATTGTTTCCACATGAAATAACAAAAAACAGAGCAAAGATCGCGATAAAAACAACTGAAAATCTTTTCATAAAAAGCCTCCAAAAAATAGTTGACGCTTAATAATATCTTTTTTAAAGCATTAAATAAAGATTTATTTTAAAAATTTTACGACGGTAACTCCATCCCCGCCTTCTTCGCTACTTCCGGGACTGAAATCAAAATTGTACCTTTGTTTAAGGGAGGGGAGAAAATCCCGGATCATTTTTTTCAATATTCCCGAACCATGTCCATGCATTATTGTGACTGTTGAAGAGCCGTTTAAAAAAGCAGTGTCAATGGCTTTTTCGATCATATCAATGCTTTCTTCCGTCCTGACACCTCTCACATCAACTCTTTCATCAAATTTTGAATTTGAAACATTTGTTTTCACAGCAGTTTTAACATCCTTTTCAAGTTCAAGGACAAGAAGTCTTTCAATCGGTGACTGTAAAAGCTTTCCATTACAGAGGTATTCGGCTTTATTCCCTTTTATGTTTTGAAGCAGTCCTTCAATTTTAAGAAGTTTGTCATAAACGACAGTTTTCCCCTTTACAAAGTGACTTGAAACTTCAGAAAGCGGAGTTCCCTTTTTCTGATCCTGATCAACTTTTGAACGGTTTATTGCCTGCTGTACGGTTTCTTTTTCTTTTCTTATTACGGCAATTTTTAAAGGTGCCTCGTTTTTATCAACTTTTTCAACTTTCTTTTTCAACTCTTTTTCCTCCATGTCAAGAAGCCTTTTAAGCATCACAAGCCGCTCTTGTTCAAATCTTTTTTCTTTCGCGGCAAGGCGGGACTTGATCTCAATTGTTTCATTCTGCTCCTTCTCGATGGTTTTTCTTATTTTTTCCATTTCTTCAGTTTTAGTGTTCAACTCTTCTTCTTTTTTCCTTAATCTGTTTATCAGCGGTTCAATGCTTTCTTCTTTTGAAAGGAGCAGCTTTTCAAGTCTTTTGACAATTTTTTCCGGGAAACCTGTATTCTTTACCAGAGAAAGAGCATTGCTTCCCCCGACAATGTTGTAAAGAAATTTGTATGTCGGTGTTTCTTTTTCAGAGTCAAAACCCATTGCTACGGGAACAAAACGGGGATCTTCAAGTGCAATTGATTTTACTTCCGCAAGGTGGCTTGTGACAACTGTATAACATTCCTTTTCTGCTGCAAATTCAAGATATGCTCTCGCAATTGCTCCACCCTGCAGAGGATCTGTCCCTGTACCTATTTCATCTATGAGAACAAGAGAGCTGTCATCAGAAAGATTCGCGGTTTCAGCTAATTCTTTGAGGTGAGCAGAAAAACTGGACTGCCCGGTCACGGCACTTTGTTTGTCACCGAGAACGGTAAATATTTTAGTAAAATATGGCAACGCAGCCTTTTTTGCAGGAACCGGGAATCCTTTTGCGGAAAGTTCTGCAATGGTTCCTATGGTTTTAAGTGACACTGTTTTTCCACCGGCATTGGGTCCACTCACGACCATTATTTTTTCATCTTTGTTAAAAATAAAATCATTTTTCACAGTCTTTTTTCCTGCGGTAATAAAAACAGGCGGATACCATGCTTTTTCAAGATTTATTCCGTTGTCGTCAAACTCAGGTATTGTACATGAATGATCTTTCATCCATTTATATCTTATATAAAGAGACTCAAGGTGGAGTGCTGATCCGATACACTTTTCCAGATAATCACTGCTTCTTTTTAAAAGTCCTCTGAGTTGTTTGAGAACTTTTATGATTTCTTCTGTTTCTTTTGAAGCAAGCAAAGATAAGTCGTTGTTAAGTTCAAGCAGTTCCATCGGTTCAAGAAAAGCAGTCTGTCCCGAACGACTGTAATTATGAATAACTCCTTTCATTCTTCTTTTAAATTCGGATCTGAAAGGAAGAACATAGCGGTCATCACGGATAGTAAAATAATCTTCCTGAAGAAGTTGCCCATATTCTGGAGAAGAAAGCATCTTTTTTATGGAGTTGGATATCTTTTTATGGGTTTCGCTCAGATTTTTCCTTATTTTTGCAAGTTCGGGATTTGCCTGTGAGCTCACTTCCCCTTTTTCATTTACAGATTGTTTTATTGTCATTTCAAGGCTTATATTAAAATCAAATGAAAAAAGAGAAGCAATATTTTCTGTCCAGTCAAGAGATTTGATCTTGTTGCCTGTTTCTCTCAAATTTGAAAGAAAGTTCCCGACAGTTCTGTAATCTTTTGCATCAAGCGGCTCCCCTGAAGAAAGATTGTGGAAAACTGTTGCAACCCTGTCATTGTCCATATTGAAAAGATTAAGTCCACTCTCTATCATTATGGAAGTTTCTTTAAGCATTTTAAATTGATGCTCCGCTTTTTCTTTTGTCAGAAAAGGCATTGAATGGAGAAAATCTCTCCCTTTTGAGGTAAAAGCATTTTGACCTATCCAGTCAATAATGGATTTAGATTCTTCAGTCATTTTCTGTGATTATTTTTGGTGCACTAAGATTAACATTTAATATTTTCTCAAGGTTGAAACTGTTTTCTCGTAACAGATAGTAATAGTTTTTTTCCACTTCTTCAGATCTTTTACCAATCTCAAGATAGTTCGAAAAATCTTTTTCATCCATAGTTTTTAATGCAGGGCAGTTATCCTTTAAATATTTTCTCCAACTGTTGTCAGAAAAGAATTCACTTACAAAAGGTGTGTTTTTGCACTGATAAGGTTTCAGTTTGTGTATTTCACACAAATTTTCTATTGAAAAAATACATCCGGATTCATTCTTTTTCAGTATAAGATATGGCATGTAAAGGTAGCTTCCGGTATCTTCAACTATTTCAAGCATCACATGTTCTGCATACTTGTCAACAGCTTCCTGTGCCGACAAACAAAAGTGTTCCGCTATTGCGGCAATATCTTCAGGGTATAGAAACACCGATCCGTCACCCTTACAGCAGTCACCGCATATTTTACACAAAAAAGCACTCATCTGTCCCTCTTCCCGTCTATTCTATTCAAAAAATAGTGGAGTGCAACAGAAGAATTGATAAGTCTCACTTTGTCTGACCTTAAATGAGATCTAAGCCCACCCTGAACTTTGACTTTAGCCGTTGGATTGCTCCAGAAACCGAAATCGTCATCGGTAACGATGGCATATCTCAAAAAATTACCGGCTTCAGATTCAACATCCGTAATAAAAGGGTTGGTCAGCCTGTAATTTATTATATTGGAAAGTCCGTTTGCCAATACTGCCGTCAAGAGAATTCCAGGGTAAAAACGATCATCCGTCCCTATTCCTCCCCTGAAATCGGGGAAGCCTTTATCCTCAAACCTGACAGACAAAATAAACTCAGTCGTACTTTCAAGAATGTTTTCAAGCAACTTCCTTGACTCAGGAAACTCTGAAAGTTCCATGGTAAAAAGATATCCCAGATAACGGATTTTTTCTTCAGTTCCCATACTTTCAAATTTTTTAAAGGATTCAGAAATAATAGCTGAAGCAGACGCATCATTTCTGTCTGGGAGCCCGTTAATTATCAAGCCTGCATAAACAGGGTTTCCCTGGATGAAACTAACAGCTTCTTCAACATGAATGTCTAAAGCCTCATGGTTGCCGCAATTTTCAAGGCACATTTCAAGCAATCTGTTGATGCTGGCTCTGTCAAGAACAGATGGGTCGGATCTTAATTCTTTCAGGAGTCTTACAGTTGCTTTTGAAGCTGTTTCGGTAAACTCTTCATCATCCATTATTTCCCCGTACCTGAAAAGAGAGCTTGCTGCAAAAAACTGCACAAGCATAGATTCACGGAAATTTTCGCTTTCCCCTGTTCTTATATCAGTTTCCTGCTCAAACAAACCGTTTCTGTCTGCCGAGTTGATAATCTGTTTTGAGATGAGTCTGGAACACAAAGCATCAGAATAGCCTGATTTTGATGTTGAATATCTTCCCAACCACTCTATCATGGATTCATTTTTTGAAGCATACTGGATCGTTCTGTACATATAGACCGATGCTTCATCTTTTGTTATTTCGTCTCTTTCAAGTCCGTATTGTCTCCCTTTTCTGCTTATCACAGCAACAGGATTGTCATTATATTCATGCGGCAGGAGGCGGATTTTTGCCCCTCTTGATTTAAGGTAGAGCCCGTCTATCCCTCTTTTCATAAGGGACGATATATATTCGGGGTCTTTATTTTCAATAAAAGCATAACTTAAGTGGAATACTGTTATAAGTCTCAGGTTAAAAATATCATAGTTTTTTACAGCGATCATTTCCCTTAAAAGTTTTGAAGAATTTTTAAGTATCTGGGAAAAAACTTCATCATCAAAAGTTATCGAAGCTTTTATGTCACCTGAATTGTCGATCAGTTTAAAAGTTGCAGTAAGCTTCGTTCTTCTTAAACCAGGATCAATGGAGCATGAGTTTTTATACAAACATTGATAGATCGAGTCAGCAAGGGATTTGAAGTCAGGTTCCTTCGCTTTCCGCAGAAGCACCCCTTTTTCTCCCCGGAAAAGATAGTGATGGTCTGAAAGCCGGCCGTTTTGGAAAATATGCTTCACAAAAGGGGATCCCTCTTCCAAAGATCCGGGAATCAGAACACACTTAGAGTCCTTACTGCCAAGATCGCTTTCCGAAATGAAGGCTTTTTCTGTTTCTATATATTTTCCGTTACACTCGTCAGCCACGATCCTTTCAAAAGGATCTTTAGGTCTGATAATTTCCCTAGTGACTACGGAAACGGAAAACACGACAGTAATTAAAACTATGGCGGAAGAAACATATCTGAGGATTTTTTCAGTAGTTAACATAAAGACCAGGGTTATTCCCCTTCATAAATTTTCATAAAGTTGGGATTTATTTTTATGTTTGCATTTTTTCTTAAATTTTCAATATAGTCCTGAAGAAGCTGGCTTGCTTTGGCATATCTCATACGGTTTTTTATCTGTTCCTTTTCAGCTTCAAACTTCCCCATATCGGCAGGAATATGATCTTTGATCCCGGCAACAACAAAAACAGATTCTTCCGTTTCAACAACTTCACTCAATATCCCTTCTTTTTGTTCAAAAAGCTTGGAAACCAGGATAGGACTGAACCCTACACCGGGAACGAACTTTGTGTTTCTTGTAACAGATGGAATTTCTGTTTTTTGAATATTCCATGAATTGAACTGTTGAGCAAAATCTTCTTCAGAAAAACCGGGATTACCTTTAAGAGCAATTATAAGCCTTTCGCTGTCACTTTTTATAAGTTCGTCAACTTTGTTTTTCAGGATCAGATCTTTTGCCACAATATGTTTCACATCTTCAAAAGTAATTTCCCTTTCATCTTCAAGCTCGATCTTTTCATGATATTCAGGAATGTTGTCCTGGTAAGTCAGTTTAGCAGTATTAAGGTTGGCTTCAAGGTAGTTTTCAACTTCGTCATCTGAAATTTGTGCCAACATTTCCTGTCGGGCCTCTTCTTTTAAAGAAGATTCTCTGAAACTGTAGGCAAAAGCGTTGATCTTTTCATTGTTATTGATATATTCTTCCCTGATCTCGGCATTGGAAAGGTCTCCGCTTTCAATGATAAAGTTCCTTAACTTTCTGGCAAGAATTTCCTGTTCCATTTTTTTCTCAAACTTTGCAACGGTAGTATTAAGTGCAACCTGAACGACCTGATTATAGGTATCCCTGTCAAAAACTCCGTTTTTCTGAAAGTAAGGTGTGTCTAAAATTTCTCTTCTAAGTTCTTCTTCAGAAACACGGAAACCTTTTGCCTTTGCTTCCTGGGCAAGGAGAATATCAGCGATAAGGCTGTCGAGAGTTCTTTCGTGAAGTTTATACTGTTGTGCCATTTCCTGATTGAATTCCCCGAATAACCGTTGGTAGTATTCATAATGGTTGTTGTAGGCAAAACGGAAGTCCGGCATTGAAATTATTTCGCCGTTTACACTTGCAACATAACCGCTCACACCACTGCAGCCCCCCTCAACTTCCGGCCCGAAAGAAATGACGAAAGTTAAAATAATAGCTGAGAGCATAAGTGTTACTAAAACTGAACTGCTTTTTTTTCTGATGTCCTGAAACATAAATAACCTCTTCAATTGAAATAAGGTAGTCAATAAACTTACAGCGAGATGATTGTATAAACAGATTGATAAAAATCAATATTTTGTGGAAAAGAAAACATATTAATGGTCCGGACTTGATTCTTTTTGACTAATTATTAAAAATATGCAAATATTAACAAGTTTGTTGTTATCAAAATAGATGAGAGGGTTTTATGGCTATTTCAAAAGAAGCGGCGATAATTAAAATTTCTGAAATACTTAGCGGGAATAAATTTTCTGTCATTGCTACCGATGCTGATGATCATATTCATACAAGTCTTGTCTGTTTTACAGTTTCAAAAGATTTGAACTGCTTTTTTTTCGGGACTCCCAGAAATACCAGAAAATATAAATATCTCAAGAAAAACGGAAAACTGGGACTCAATGTTTCAAACAATAAAAACAGGATCGAAGATACTCACCTTGCTTACGCTGTGACTGCAAATGGAAGTGCTTCGGAGCTTTATGATGATGAAAGAGAAAAGATCGCTCTTCAGCTTGTTAAAAAATTTCCAAACCTGGAAGATTTTTACAAAGATCCGGCAACGGCTATTTTTATTGTAAAGATCAAAGAATACAGTATTACTTCAAATTTTCAACAGGTGTTCACTTTTCAAACGACCAAGGAATTTTGTGCCTGAAAGAATGAATTATCTAAAGGATGGTGCCGGAGGCCGGAATCGAACCGGCACGGAGTTGCCCCCGCTGGATTTTGAGTCCAGTGCGTCTACCAATTTCACCACTCCGGCATAATTGGACAAGCGATTCTATATTTCAAAGTGTCAATGTCAATATTTTAGTTGAGAGATTTAATTACTTCAAGAATTCTGTTGTTAACTTCTTTTATGCCTCCAATCCCGTCAACAGCGAAATATATCCCTTCCCGGCTGTAAAATTCTGTTACCGGTGCAGTTTTTGAACGATACTCGTCAAACCTTTTTTTTATGGTTTCGTAGTTGTCATCAGATCTCCCTTCTGTATCAGCTCTTTTAAGAAGTCTTTCTATTGAAACTTCTTCAGAAATTACGATCTCTATCAGAGCATCCATTTTTAAGTTGAAGCCGGAAAGTATTTCGTCAAGCAACTCGGCTTGAACAATAGTTCTTGGATATCCGTCAATAAGAAGCCCCGAAAAGTTTTTTATTCTTTCCAGTTCATTGCGGAACATACGGCTGATAATGTAATCATCTAAAAGTTTTCCGGAATTAATAATTTCCTGAGCTTCTATTCCGACAGGAGTTTTCCTTTTGATCTCGCTTCGGATCAGATCCCCCGTAGATATATGTGTAAGGTCAAGTTCTTTTGATAGAATAGTTGCCTGAGTTCCTTTTCCGGCACCCGGTACTCCGAAAAGCGAAACACTTATCATTTCTCCTCCTCCATAAATGATTCCAAACATTACCCTCAATTATATCATTTTGTTTCTTATTTGTTAATAAAATAATGGTAAATATTGTTGAAGCTGAATATTACTGGGCATTTATCACTTTTTCAACATTAATTTTGCTAAAAAATTTCTTTTGACATAAACTGCTCACTATGAAAGGGAGAAAGGTACTCGCACTCTTTGATTTTGACGGAACAATAACAACAAGGGACAGTTTTATAGATTTTTTTGAGTATCACTCGGGATTTTTCAAGTTCTGGTTGCTTGCAGTAGCTACTTTCCCGTTTTCATTAGGGAAAGTTTTTGGGTTTGTTGATCCTAAGTTTCTGAAGGAAATATTTCTGTTAAGATTTATAAAAGGGAAAAATGTTGAAGAACTGAATGATTTTTCATTGAAATATACAAAAGAGAAACTTCCAGGTATTTTAAAAAAATCTGCACTGGATGAAATTGCGAGGCATAAAGCTGAAGGTAATGATATTGCCCTTGTTTCCGCTTCACCAACTTTATGGCTCAGTCATTTTGCAAAGATGAATGGAATGGAGCTGATCTCGACAAGGTTGGAAGTGAAAGATGGTTGCTATACCGGGAAAATAGTTGGAAAGAACTGTATCGGGGCTGAAAAGGTCCGGAGGATCAAAGAAAAGTATGATATTTCATCCTATGATGAGATATATGCTTACGGAGATACGAAAGGTGATAAAGAAATGCTTGAAATAGCTCACAAAAAGCATTTCAGACATTTTTCTTAAATATATCTGTTATTGACACTTATGTTATGGACAAGTCCGAGTATTACTGAAATAAGTACCATAGACGATCCCCCGTAAGAGAAAAGTGGAAGAGGGATTCCGACAACAGGGAGGATCCCTGTTACCATCCCGATATTTATCATTATGTGTATCCATAAAATGGCGGATGCTCCGACAAGAACAAGGGCGGAAAACTTTTCTTTTACCCTGGGTATAATGTTTAATATTCTTACTATTAGAAAAAGATAGAGGAGTAGCAGAATTGACACTCCGGCAAAACCGAATTCTTCGGCATATACAGAGAAAATAAAATCTGTATGATGTTCCGGGATAAACCTTAAAATATTCTGAGTCCCCTTTTTGTAACCTTTTCCAGTTCTTTGACCGCTTCCTACCGCTATCATGGACTGGTTGGTATGATACAAGCTGGTTTGGCTGAGATCGCTCCCGTCTGAGACGATCATTGTAACTAAGGCTACGACCCTTTTTTTCTGGTATTCTTTAAAAACAAAATTCCAGATCAAAGGTCCTGAAATTATGAGTATAACAACAATTCCAAGCAGCCACTTCCTGTTAATTTTAGAAGACATGATCATTATCAAGGCAACACCGCCGATCAGAAGACTTGATCCAAGGTCAGGTTCTTTGTAAATAAGTCCCATTGCCAGAAATGTAGCTGCAGCTTCAGGAAAAATATCAAAAAGGTTATAACCGTCTTCGAGTGTGGGTTTCATGTTAAGTCTGTGAGCAATAAATAAAATAATGGAAACTTTGGTCATCTCGCTTACTTGAAAGTTCATGAATCCAAGATCGAGCCATCTTTGAGCGCCTCCGATCCTTTTTCCTATTATCAAAACAAGAATAAGAAGTATTATGTTGGCAATATATAGAGGTATTGCTATCCTTTCCCACATTCTTATGTCGCTGAACGATACTGATAGAAAAGTTATAAAACCAAGAGATGCCCAGATCAGCTGATAATTAAAAAGTGAGGGTCTATGTATAAGAGCACTGTTCAAAGAAAGTAATCCGAGCAACAGTATGGCGACGACCGGAATAATAATAGAGTAATCAAACTTCAGTTTTTGTATCATCTTTCAACACTCTTTCTCAAGTGGTATGATCTCATAAGTTTATATGCTATCGGGGCGGCCACACTTCCTCCGTGTTCCCCATTTTCAACAACTACAGCTACTGCTATTTCAGGGTTTTCATAGGGGAAAAAAGCGGTATAGAGAGCATCATCCCGGGTCATGTTCAATCTTTCGTCATCAGCAGGGTCTATTCTTTTTCTTGAAGCAAGGGAAATTATCTGACTTGTGCCTGTTTTCCCGGCTGAAAGAGGGATAGTTCTGTCAGCATGAAAAAAAGCTGTCCCTCCCGGTTCGTTGGCAACACTGTAAAGGGCTCTGTTTATAGCTGACAAATGTTTCTGTTCAATATCCAGAACCCTTATCACTTCTGATGGAATTTTTATAGTTTCTCCTTCATTGGTTATTATCTTTTCAACGATCCTTGGACGATAAACGACTCCGTTATTTGCAAGGGACGCATATAGTGATGCCAGTTGAAGGGGAGTTGTTCTGAGATCACCCTGTCCTATGGAAATATTCATGACAACACCTTTTGTAAGTCGTGTTCCGGGATGATTTACTCTGAACCATTCTCTGTCAGGAATTATACCTCCCACTTCTCCGGGAAGGTCAATTCCTGTAACTCTTCCAAGCTGGAAGAGGCGGGAAAAATGGGTAAGTTTTTCGATGTCCAAATCGTTTACCATGTGATAAAAATATATATCACAGCTTTCCTTTATTGCTTTTTTCAAGTTGACATAATGGTGTCCTCCGCGATTCCAGCAACATTTGGTTTCGTTGCCTAAAAGAAGACATCCGGCACAGAAAAAAGTTCTTTCAGGTGTGACTGCCCCATAATGAAGTCCAGCCAATGCACTCACAGCTTTGTAAGTAGATCCCGGGAAATATGTCTGCTGGATAGCTTTATTGGTAAGGGGTCTTAAAATACTTTGGCTGTATTCATTCCAAATGCGTGCAGGGATTCTGTTCTTAGAAAGCAGGTTCGGGTCAAAAGAGGGATTTGAGTAAAGAGCCAAAACTTTTCCGGTGTTGACTTCTATCACAACAGCAGATCCGCTGTAGTCGCCAAAAGCGGCAGCGGCAGTTTCCTGTAAATATGTTTTTATGGTCGATACGACAGTGGCACCTTTTTTTGCCTTAGTGTGTTCGGGAAATTCCCCCATAGTAGCTTCAGGCATTTCTATCTTTCTACCTATGTGATCTATTATATGGGACATTTCACCGTAATCACCATGCAGATATTTTTGATAACTCCTTTCAATACCCGTTCTTCCAATGAAGTTTTCCGGATCATATTGGCTAAAATCCTCAATTTCACTTGGACTTATTTTTGAAATATATCCGGTAATATGTGCAGCTTTATCTTTGTAAGGATAATATCTTTTATAAGATGAAGAAATAATAACCCCGGGAAAGTTGGTAAGGTAGCTCGAAAGCCTGACAATTTTTTCTCTTGATATTTCATCTTTTGCAAGCATGGCTCTATATCTGCAACTTCCTCTGCATTCAGACAAACTTTTATGGAGCCGGGTTTTTTCGCTGGAAGATATATCTAAAACCGAAGCAAATCTGTCAACCTGTTCGCTTAATGTTTCAGGTCTCGAAAAAAACAGAGGAATAACAGATATTTTATAGGACGGTAGTGTTGTTGCAATAAGTTTTCCATCACTGCTGACAATGTCGCCTCTAGGAGGAGGGATGCGTTCTGTAAGAGTAAAGTTGACCCTTGATCTTCTGCTGTAATGTTCTCCTTTAATGATCTGGAGATAGAAAAGCCTTGAAAAAAGAACGACGAAAGATATGAAAATAACATATTTAAGAACTCTGGTTTTTAATATGATATTTTTTACTTCCTGATTTTGATCTAATATTTTCATAGCCAGGTATCTTTTATGAATATTTTATCGATCCCCGGTTTAAAAAACAGGTAAGCAAAGAAAAGTATTCCGGAAGAAAACAGTGTGTTGATAAAAATAAATTGGGGCATCAGGCTTCCGGTAAAAATAAAAACAAACGCCATGTTATTCAGATTCAATATCAGCTGTATGAATATTCCGCTTATCAATGCTGAAAGAGAGTAGTCAAACACCGAAACATTAAAAACGGAGTGGGCGGCAATATATATCTGGATGGATACTATAAAAAGAAATATGAACGGCAGAGGTGTAGCCAGTTGAGAGTATAAAAGCATAGCCGATATAAGTGTAATGAGCTTCTTTTTAATGCTTTTTTCGGAACAGGTAAATATTACGAACATTGGAACATGGGGAAAAATAAAAGGTGGAATGTTGAGCAAATAAAGGATCGTTGAAAAAAGAATAAAAAGAAAAAGTGCAAAAACGATATGTTTTGTCGAAACTGTTCTCATGACACACTTTCAATATTGGTTCCGATAATAATAAAAATGTGAGTGAGCTTACCTTTTTTAAAAAGAGGAACAGCTTCACCTTTCATAAGAAGTATATTGCTTTCATCTTCTTTGAGGTTACCTACAATACCAATGGGAATATGAGGAATGCTGTAGTTTTCACTCAGGTTTGCACTTAAAAGTTTTTTGCCTACAGTTGACTCGTCAGTACAAATTTTATCTAAAAATAAGATGGAAAGAGATTGTCCGTTCCCTCTCAGAATGGTGGTGCACTCTTCTCTGTCTTCTAAAACGGCAGGTATGGTGAACTGCTTTGAAGTTATAAGCTCAACTTCAGCTTGAGTTCCATGAAAAGAAGAAACCAGTCCAACCAGTCCCATGCTTGAAACAACAGTTGCTTTTTCCGACATGATCTTTGTATATTCCGCCGGATATGAAATGGTCACCATATTGGGGTTGACAACTGAATAGTTTGATATTTTTGCGGGGATTATTGAATATTGACTGTAGGTGTCTTTTATTTTCAACAATTTGGAAAGTTCCACATTTTCTTTTTTTATTGCTTCATTCATTATCAACCTGACCTTAAGTTCCGATATCTTCCTTTCAAGTTCAAGATTTTTCTTTCCCACATTTCTGAGATCTGAAATAATTGAAAGATTGTCACGGAACGAAACAAGCATTTGGTTGGTTTTAACTTTAAACCCTTCAACAAGTGAAACCCTTGTTTTAAATTCCAGAATAAAAAACGGAAGAGATACCAGAAGTGTCAACGAAATGATAATTATGTAAAGGAATACTTTTTTCCTGCTCACATCAATGTAGTGAAATAGTTTTCAAAAGTGATATGTTTTCAAGTATTTTACCGGTTCCCAGAACAACTGATTTCAATGGATCATCGGCAATTATGACAGGGAGATTGGTTTCTTCTCTGATAAGAATATCAAGGTTTTGCAAAAGAGCACCGCCTCCGGCAAGGACAATCCCCTTGTCAACTATGTCGGCAGCAAGTTCAGGGGGTGTGTTTTCAAGGACTGTTTTTACGGCAGAAACAATGGCTCTGACAGACTCTTCAAGACTTTCCCTGATCTCATCACTGCTTATTTCTATTGTTTTAGGAACTCCGGCAACAAGGTCAAGCCCTTTAACTTCCATGAACTCCTTATTTTCATCAGGGTAGGCATTTCCTATGCGCCATTTGATTATTTCAGCCATTCTCTCGCCGATAGCAAGGTTATACTTCTTTTTTATATATTCAATGATCCCTTCATCCATTTTATCACCGGCAGATTTGACCGACTTTGAATAAACGATTCCTGCAAGAGAAATTACTGCAACTTCCGTTGTGCCGCCACCGATATCAACGATCATATTGCCGGTAGGTTCCGTTACAGGTAGATTTGCTCCGACTGCGGCAGCCATAGGCTGCTCAACAAGAAAAACTTCTCTTGCCCCGGCACTTAAAGCGGCTTCCTTGACGGTTCTTTTTTCAACCTCAGTAATACCGTAAGGAACACCGATGGCGATCCTCGGTTTTATAAAGCTGCCCTTTTTATAAGCATGCTTTATAAAGTATCTCAACATCTGATGTGCAACTTCAAAATCTGCAATGACACCGTCTTTCAGAGGTCTGATAACAGAAATGTTAACGGGAGCTTTCCCTATCATTTCCTTAGCTTCCTTACCAACAGCTCTGACAGATTTTGTTCCTCTGGAATCTTTTTCATGAACTGCAACGACACTCGGTTCATTTGCAACTATCCCTTCACCTTTGACATATATCAAAGTGTTGGCAGTTCCCAGATCTATTGCGATATCGCTTGTAAACATTGAAAGAAAATGGTCAATTCTCATTTCTCATCACTCTCCTGAAAAGAAAAACAGCTTTGGATTATAAGTAATTATTTGACTGATGTAAAGAAGTTTTTTGATAAATTCTCATGATACCTGTTTTTTGTAAGATCGAATTCACCGGTCACTTCTCCAAGAAGTTTCATAACACTTCCTTTGACATTTTCGTGGTCGAACTTTATCTCAAGTTTTGAATCATCAGTTTCGACAACTGTCAAAGTATTAAGGAGATGGTTGTAATCTTCTTTGTTTCGGAGAGAAATGGTGTATGTGTGTATCGGAACAGTTCTCATTTTCTTTTCAAGAGATTTTATGTTGTCTCTGTCAATAAGTTTAAAATAATGGAAGTGAAAGCCGGTCCCTTCAAAAAGAGAGTTCATTTTTTCTGCAAGTAATTTTTCATCAATTATTTCAGTCAGCCATAAAGTTGCAAACTCTTCTTCAACTTCCATTCCGATAGGTGAGGGGAACGCAATATTGAATCTCGGCATGGGATGAAAACCTTCAGAATATAGAATTTTCAATCCTGCCATTGAAAAGCCACGAAGGAGAAAAGATACGGTGTCAAGATGACCTATGGAAACGGCTCTTCCGCTTTTTGAAAAACTGAAAACAAAAGGATAAGAATTCCCTCTGTTAAGTTCATCTTCCGGTTTAGATGTTTCTTCGGTTTTCAGAGGTTCTCCGGTATTTAAAGTCGGTTTTACAGTTTTAAAATCACACACTCCGCAGTTTGAACATATTCCTGTAAGGGCACAATCGGGAGTTTCTTCAAAAATGAATGCTTTTTCTTTTTCTTTGAGAAGGAAACTTCTTTTTATTC
>SLGQ01000013.1 GCA_007136595.1 Candidatus Sumerlaeota bacterium
GAAAATCAGCACAAAATACAGTGAATGCATTAACGGAATAGACAGGACAAAAGGAATTGTTGTAGAGAGAAACAAAATGACAGGAGCGTTCATATACGAACACTCACCCTTTCATATTTTCTGGGACACACTGGCTTCAGGAGATGAAAATCTGAGGTTCGATGCATTCGCAGCAGTTGCAATTGACGGAGTTGTAACGGAAAAAGAGCTTAAAAACCAAGACCTGACCGACCTTAAAGATGAAGAAGGAAATCCGCTTAGAGATGAAAATGGAAAAAGGGTAAGATACAATGATAACGGAATGCTTCCTTTTGACGATCTCACTCTTAAAGCATTTGTAAGCTATGCTGCCAGAGCGGGAATTCATTTTAACGGAGTTGGATTTTGTAATTATGAAGCGTTGGATTAGCATGAAAAAGTTATTTGTTTTTGCACTTTTTATAAGCTTTTTAAATATTTCAGCAGAGAGCAGCATCCTCAAAAAATATGCCGCAAATCTTTCTGAACTCAGAAAAGAGATACAGATAATAATAAACGATATTGAAAGAGAAAAGACCATTTCATCTTCGGATATATTGAGTCTTGCTGACAGAAAAAACTCTCTTGAAAATGAATTGCGCATCATAAATATGGAACTGCTTGAAGCGGAAAGAAAAAAGAACAGCTATGCGGAAACAATAAGAAAACATGAAGCACCTTTTGAAAAAACCAAAGCTGTTCTTGTTGAAAAAATTGATCTTCTTGCAGAAACCGTAAAGAACGGAATACCTTTCCGTATCGAAGAAAGAATAAACTATCTGGAAGAAATCAAATCTGAGATACTGTCTTTAAAAGGGGATATGGAATTTTCTTCTATGAAACTTTTCCAATTCATAGAAGATGAACTGAAAATGAGCAAAGAAACTGTGCTTACAAAAATTCCTCTTAAAATTGAAAGCGATGACACTCCTGTCCTTACAAATGTGATCCGTGTCGGCACCTTAATGTTGCTCACCGAAAGAAATGGAAAATATGGTATGGTACATAGAGACGCCAAAGGAAGTTGGACATTCAGAGAAATAAAAGAGAAAAAAGAAGTAAAGAAGACGGGATTGCTATTTGATTCTTTTAACAAAAAAATTAACAGCGGTTTCTTTCACATTCCTGTTGTTAACGAGGGGGGTGATAATTGATTAAAAAAATATCTGCCTTCTTTATAATACTTATTACCACAACCCTGTTAAGCGGACAAACCATCCCTTCTTTTAAAGAAGCGTATCTTAACGAAAAGAGGGAGCTTACATCAGAAAAGAAATCTCTTGAAAACCTGCTTTCCGATCTGACAGAAAGAAACAGGTACCATAGAAAAAATCTTCTTAATGAAATAACATCTTTAGAACAGGAAGTTATTGAACAGAAAACCCGCCTTGAATCATTGCTCAAAGAAAATACCGTCCTGAAAAGCCGTGTTGATTCTTTCGTTGAAAACAAAAATATATCCATTTCATCCATAAATAACTTTTTAATGCAGACAGGAAAAGGCAATATCAAGAAATATGATGATGAAAACCCGGATATCGGCACTCTTCTTGACAAAGCAATAAATATTATTGACAAAAGCGGCAGGATCTATGTGGAAGAAGGTTCTTTTTTTGACATAAATGGAAAAAAGAAAACAGGAAAAATAATAAAAATCGGTAATATAACTGACATTGCTTTATCTGAAACAAGTGCAGGAATAACAAGAAACAATCCTGACGGTTCTCTTTCTATTGTAATGGAATCTGCTCCTGATCAAATCAAAAGAGTTTTAACAAATGGAAGCGGTGCAATTGTACCGGTCTTCATAAATCAAAGTTCAGAACATTTTGAGCCTGCTGGTAAAAAAAGTTTCATAGATACAGTAAATAAAGGGGGAATAATTGCATGGATAATTCTTTTCCTTGGTTTTACTGCAATGGTGTTCCTGACAGAAAGATTTATCTATCTGAAAATAAATTCAACGGACTTCAATAAAATATCGCAACTGCTGTTGTCAGGAAAAATAAAAGAAGTTGATGCGGAAAAAATGGGTTCTTTCGGTAAAGTCGCGTCCATGATACACAAAAACAGAAACAAAGAGAGAGAACTTCTCGAAGAGATCGCTAAAGAAGGAATCCTTAAAGAAATACCTAAACTTGAAAGATTTTTTGCGGTATCTTCCGTGGTTGCTGTCACCTCTCCCCTTCTTGGTCTTCTTGGAACGGTAACAGGAATGATATCTACATTTGAAGTTATTACAGTTTTTGGCACAGGTGACCCTAAAATGTTGTCAGGAGGAATATCAGAGGCTCTTATTACAACTGAGTTCGGATTAGCCGTTGCAGTTCCGGTTCTGATAGTCCACACTCTTCTTTCAAGATGGTCTGAAAGAATTTCTGACAACATGGAAAGAGAATCTCTTTCTCTTATAAACAAGTTGAAGGAGAAATAAAATGACTGCCATGCTCCAAAAAACTATAGTTTTTTTTCAAAATGGCGGCTATGTTATGTGGTTTCTTATGCTCAACTCGATATTTGTCTGGTATTTCATACTTCTTAGAAGTTTCCGTTTAAAAAAATGTTCTTTAGACAGTGACTGCAAACACATTGCCTGCTCTGCCAAAAGGGTGTTTTCCGCCCAATCTGAAAAAGGATCTGAGAGTTATATAAAAGAACTTCAGCTTACCCACCTTACAGCAACAACAGAGCTTAAGAAACATAAAAAAGTGATAAAAACGCTTATCACCGTTGCACCACTTTTAGGTTTGCTTGGAACAGTCAGTGGAATGGTTGAAACATTCAGATCATTGCAGTTCATGGAATTTACAGCACAAAGCGGTGGAATTTCCGGCGGTATATCTCAAGCTCTTACAACAACCCAAGTCGGAATAGGTATCGCTGTTCCAGCAATGATAATTTCAAGGATTCTTGACTCAAGAGAAAGAGAGCAAACTATCGGACTTGAAAAAATGTTTAATTCTTTAATGCAGAAAACCGGTGCTGCAAATGAGTGAACTTGGAAATATCAGAAAAAAGAAACGAGAAGATGAGGGAATAAATGTAACACCTCTTGTTGATATGATTTTCATTCTTCTTATATTTTTCATAGTTACCACAACTTTTGTAAAAGACCTCAAGGTTGACATAGAAAGACCCGGAGCAAAAAGCGGTGAAAACATTGATGAAAGATCTATCAGAGTTGCAGTGGCAATTGACGGCTCTGTTTTTGTAAATGGAAATCCCGTTAACAGTTGGATGGTTCAGTCATCGGTTTCTTCGCTCCTTGACAGAGACAGCTCTGTTCCTGTTCTTATTGTTGCCGACAGAAGAATAGAAACCGGAGTACTTATAGATATTGTTGACCAGTGCAGACTTGCCGGAGCTATTAATGTTGGAGTGGATGTAGAAAGAAAATGATATTTGAATTAACCATTTACCATAAGTTATCATCTCTTTTTTTTGCAGTGGCGATTACAATTTTTACGATCATTTTTGTTTCACAGCTTTCCGGAAGTCCGAAACAAGAAAAGGAGACAAGGGTGGCAAACAATCTATTTACTCCTGTTGTTGAAAAACCAATAAAAAGGAGTCAGGAAATAAAAAAAGAAGAAGTTATAGAAAAGAAAACTTTATCAAAAAGCGAGCTGCTCGCCTTAAACCTTCCTTCAATGATAGGGACACCGTATTCCGTTGATGTCAGCGGAAAAATATCGTTGAGCGATGATCTGAAAAAAGATATGGTTTCCTCCATAAGTGACAACAAGGTGGAAGTTTTTGCTCAGGGGATGGTCGAGAAAGTTCCTGAAGTGATCTTTAAACCTAAAATGACCTATCCGGGCAAAGCAAGAAGTGAAGGTATAGAAGGAAGTGTAACCTTAAAAATACTTGTTGAAAGCTCAGGAAATATAAAGGAAGTGATCGTGCTTGAAAGCGATCCTCCGGGAGTATTTGAAGCCGCCGCTGTAAGCGATATAAAGAGATGGCGGTTCAAACCGGGGATACACAAAGGAAAAGAAGTAAGCGTCTGGGTTATTGAAACTGTTACTTATAAATTAAGATGAAAAGAAGTGCTTTGTTTTTATCATTTATTATTATGTTTTTTTCAATAAACGGAAAAGTTATAGTTCAAAAAGATGAGGAACTTTCCATTCAATATCACCCTTATCTTGAGATGGTTATTCAATCAATAGAATCAGGGGATTACCATCAGGCAGTCAAAGACCTGCAAAAAGCCCGTGATTGTTACAACAAAAAGAAAGAGGCTTGCGGATTTTTATATCCGGACTACATGCAGCTTGCCGGACTGGTATATATGGAGTTTAATCAGTATGAAAGAGCTGAAAATGCTTTTAATGAAGTGTTAAAGCAAAATCCCGAAAGGAAAAATATCCTCCTTTTTTTAGGAGAATCCCTTTTCAGGCAATCCCGCTATAAAGAAGCTGTTAAATATTTAAAAGAGGGCTTTGAAGAAGGAAAGGATAAGCCTTCATACTTTGCTCTGAGATCAGAATCTGAAAAAAGAAGCGGCTTGACAAATGATGCGGCAGATACCCTCAGAACAGGGATAAAACTTCATAAAAACAATCCGCTCATATTAAGACAGGCAGTGGTTCTTTTTGCGGAAAACGGTTTTCCTGAAAGTGCCGCAGAAATTTTAAGGAACAACCGAAAACATATTACAGAAAGCGATTCCCTCTATCTCTATATTGCCGAAAAATTCATCAAGGAGGGATCTTTTCAAAAGGCTGTTCTTATCCTTGAAGAAGCCAAAATAGTCCATCCATCAAAAGAATCTGTTGCTGAAATGCTCGCGTTTGTTTATGCGGAAGCAGGAATGTCTGAGATATCCGGACAGATCTTTAAGAAAGTTGCAAAAAGTAATCCGGAAATGGCTTTTAACTCTTCAGAACAGTTTCGCATTGCAGGAAACTTTAAAGAATCATTGAGGGTTAACAGATTCATTCCGGAAGAAAAACTGAGGTTGAAACAAAAATTCATGACATATCTTTCAATGAAAGATTTTTTAAGGGCATATTCTCTTTCTTTCAAGCTTATTGAAATGTATCCTGATGATGACGAGATTTTATATCATTTTGCATA